>JBIKSB010000054.1:0-6517 GCA_044348855.1 Ilumatobacteraceae bacterium
GCTTGCTCTTTGTGAATGCTGCGGTGCGTCAATTTGTTCTAGTGGGCATGCGTCGCGCCAAATCACTGAATGAAAAAGTTGTGTACAGGCTGAAGCGTCCCGTGGGTGTCGAACTTTCACTCAGCATTGTTGTTTTGGCCGCATCTACATGGTTGTTGTCTATGCGACCCCCCTACATTTTGTTGCCCGACACTGGTCCGCGAGTGGAGTACGCAATTGTGCAAGAACTCAGCGGGCCTGACCGCTTCGAGGTGCGCTTGTCGATCACGCCTGGCAATGTGGGCGAGAACAAAGTTTTGGTAGAGCTCTTTGGACCATCGCGCATCCAGAACTTTGTCGTCACATTCACTCCCGAGAATCCCAACTTCTCTGGCTACACACTCAACGTTCCACTGACTCGACCCGGTGCTGCCCTGATCACCGAAGACATGGGTATGCGCTTTTTGGCCCCAGGAGTCTGGAATGTCTCGGTCACTGGTGTGACCACTACGGGAGAGCTCACCCCTCTGACATCGCAATTCATCATCGCCGACGGCACCACCGTGACAACAGTGCCCAAACAAGGCCTCTCTGCAGTGACCACCACGGTGCCCCCTGTAACCACCACCGTGCCAGGGACCACAATTGCCCCTCCCACCACCACGACTCCGCCTTCTTCAAGCCCCACAACCACAGCACCACCTAGCGGCAGCTGAACCAATGGGCGCTTGACCCCTTATCGGCACTAGCGTTTCAGGCGTGACTGATACCGCCGGTGCCTCCATGCAGGACAAAATCAACGACCTCCACCAACGACAGGAACAAGCCCGCAACGCTGGCAGCCCACGATCGGTCGAGCGTCATCAAGCCAAAGGGAAACTGCTCGCCAGAGAGCGCATTGAGTACTTGTGCGACCCAGGCTCTTTCCACGAACTGGACATGTTGGCCCGCCACCGCGCACAAGCTGCTGGCCTGGAAGAGCGCCCCTACACAGACGGCGTGATCACCGGATGGGGAACCATCGAGGGACGCAAGGTGTTCTTGTTCTCACAAGACTTCACCGTCTTTGGTGGAGCGCTCGGTGAAGTGTTTGCAGAAAAGATTCACAAGTTGATGGATCTGGCACTCAAAGTGGGTGCGCCTGTTGTGGGACTCAACGATGGTGCAGGAGCACGAATTCAAGAAGGCGTGGTCTCACTTGCCTCCTACGGTGGAATCTTTTACCGCAACGTGCAATCATCCGGTGTCATTCCGCAAATCTCGGTGATCTTGGGACCATGTGCAGGTGGTGCTGTGTACTCACCTGCAATGACCGACTTCATCTTCATGGTGCGTGAGTCAAGCCACATGTTCATTACTGGACCGGACGTGGTCAAGACCGTGACTGGTGAAGACGTGACGTTGGAAGAACTTGGCGGAGCAATGAGCCACGCTTCCAAGAGTGGTGTTGCAACCTTTGTTGCTGCAGACGAAAAGGCGTGTCTCGATGACGTGCGCTTCTTGTTGTCGTTCCTTCCACAAAACAATTTGGAAGAGGCACCCACTGAAGAGCCCTCAGATGATCCAGAGCGTTCATGTGATGCATTGCGCGACATCTTGCCTGTCTCACCAAACCAGCCCTATGACATGAAGAAGATCATTCGTGAAGTTGTCGACAACGGCGAATACTTCGAATACTTCCAGCATTGGGCAACAAGCATCACATGTGGTTTTGCGCGCCTTGATGGCATGACTGTGGGAATTGTGGGTAACCAGCCCATGGCATTCGCAGGTGTTCTCGACATTGAATCCAGCGAGAAAGCTGCGCGTTTCGTGCGCACATGCGATGCGTTCAACATTCCTCTTGTCACTTTTGTAGACGTACCCGGATTCCTTCCTGGCGTCAACCAAGAGCACGAGGGCATCATCCGTCACGGAGCAAAGCTTCTCTATGCATTCTGTGAAGCAACAGTGCCGCGCATTCAAATCATTACGCGTAAGGCATACGGCGGTGCATACGTGGTGATGAACTCAAAATCAATCGGTGCCGACCTTGCCTATGCATGGCCCACCGCAGAACTTGCGGTGATGGGACCACAAGGTGCGGTGGAAATTGTGTACAAGCGCGAATTGCAACAAGCAGCAGATCCTGCTGCACGTCGCAATGAACTTGTTACTGAATACACCGAAAAGTATGCGAACCCCTATGCAGCAGCAGAGCGCGGGTACGTAGACGATGTAATCGACCCAGCAGAGACACGTCGCAAAGTCATTTCCGGTTTGCGCATGTTGCGCACAAAGCGTGAAGAGTTGCCGCGTCGTAAGCACGGCAACATGCCGTTGTAGGCGGGAACACAGTGAACGAATCGAACAACTGGCCAGCACCTGATCCCATCCAAGCAGGGGGTACACAGTCATCGTGGACCCCTTCCCATACGGGCCAAGAGCCACTTGCATCATTTGGCCAACGCGCCATCGGACGCATTCTTGATTCATTGAATGTGTTTGTGTTGTACCTCGGTTATGTGATGTTGACCGCGCTGTTGCTCACAGGAATAAATGCAGACGAGGACGACCCCATCGCACAAGGACTCTCTGCGTTAGGTGTATTTGCGTTTGTCATGTTGCAGATCTATTGGGAAGGCCAAGGCGGCACGCCGTTCCGTCGTGGATACGGAGCCGTCATCGTCGACATGCACACAGGGCAACCCATTGGCATGCCGCGTGCATTTCTCCGCATCTTTGTGGCCAACATTTCCTTAGTTGCTCTTGGTCTTGGTTTTTTGTGGATGTTGTGGGATCCCAAGAAGCAAACATGGCACGATAAAGCCGCACGCACTTTGGTGGTGAAGCGATGAGTCTTGATGTTGCATCCATCTCTCCTGTTCCTACAGAAGAAGAAGCCGCAGCAATTGCTGCCGCTGTCACCATGATGTGGCCACAGCCTGTGATTGCTGCATCTGAAACTAAGTCATACAACCACTGGCGCTTTAGTGGTCGTTGGTGGGCAAACGATGCCATCTCGCGTCGTGGCCGCCCTGGTGCCTAAACATGTCCAGCAAGGGCACTGAACTCACCACAGTTGCAGACGACCTTGCAGTTTTTCATCATGGCCAACATGTCATTCGCCATGAAAACCTTGAACCCAATACGTTCTACACCGAACACGGCATTGACTTTCACACCCTTCCACGACCAAATGGAAAGTTGCTCTCACGCATCGCCACAGTGAACGACGTGCACTTCGGCGAAACAGAATGTGGACGCATTGATGATCTGCCTGACGGACCAATTCAACGCACAGCTCCTGGTGAGACACCTCACCCCGTTGTGATGAATGCAGGCGCTATTCACGAGATGCGTGCATTGAACCCAGAGGTGGTCATTGTGAAAGGTGATCTCACTCAAGACGGCACCGATGAAGAATTCGCAGCGTTTCGCGAACATTACGGTTCTGCATTTGGTGATTCACTTGTAGTGGCACGCGGTAACCATGATGCATACCGTGGTCAAAATGAATTCACTGGTGATTCCTGGATCACTGTGCCTGGTCTTGCAGTGGCACTGTTAGATACAACTATTCCCACTGAGACAACAGGGCGCATTGACCCTGAACAATTTGAATGGCTAGATGCTCATCTCAGTGCTGCCACCACTCCCGTCATTGTGATGGGACATCATCAACAGTGGATTGAAGGAAATCGCAGCGATACCTATTTCGGGTTGCACCCCGACTCCAGTGACGAACTTGACCGTCTTGTAGTGCGTCATCGCAATGTCGTTGCCTACACCGCAGGACACACACACCGACATCGTGTGCGTTACATGGCATTGTCGGGTGTTCCCAGTATTGAAATCGGCTGCGTAAAGGATTTCCCTGGTACATGGGCTGAATACCGCGCCTATGAAGGCGGCATTATGCAAATAGTGCATCGCATCTCTACTCCTGATGCACTTGCATGGAGCGAACGTTGTCGTCATCTCTATTCCGATTTTGGTATCGACTACGAAACATACGCGATGGGCTCATTAGAAGAGCGTTGTCTGGTGTTCCCGCAGCGATGACAACACCCGCACTCGCCGGACTTCGTGTCATAGATATCTCCACCGTATTGGCGGGGCCTAACTGTGCGCGCTATCTCGCCGATTTTGGCGCAGATGTCATCAAGGTGGAACGACCAGGTGGTGGCGACAGTTTGCGCAACATGGGTTGGCGCGACCCCGTGGATGGCGAAGGGTTGTGGTGGCGATTAGTGAATCGCAACAAGCGCACTGTGTCACTTGATCTCAAAAACACAGATGACAAGGATGTTTTTCTACGGCTTGTTGATGAAGCCGACGTATTGGTAGAAAACTTTCGCCCTGGCACATTGGAGCGCTTGGGTCTTGGACCAAATGTGTTGCTCGCACGCAACCCTGCACTTGTCATCACTCGCGTGAGTGGCTTTGGACAAACCGGGCCCTATGCACATCGCCCTGGTTTTGCCACCATTGCCGAGGCAATGTCGGGGTTGGCTTCAGTTACTGGCATGCCCGGTGGCGATCCCATGTTGCCTCCTATTGCACTTACAGACGAAGTCACTGGCCTTGTTGCAGCTTTTGCCACCATGGTTGCGCTGTGGTCAGAAGAAGGACAAGTTGTTGATGTGTCGTTGCTGGAAAGCATGTTCCACATCATGGGTCCACTTATCACTGTGTGGCTCACGCGACAAGAAATGCAACAACGTATGGGGTCGCTCATCCCCTACACAGTTCCACGAGGTGTGTACCGCTGTGCAGATGGAAAATTTGTTGCCATGTCTACGTCAAGTGATTCCATTGCGGCACGAGTAGTTGCACTTCTTGGTTTAGATTCCGATGAGCGCTTCTCTACTTTTGCTGGGCGTGTAGAGAACAGAGAAGTTATTGATGCAGCTACGGAGAAATGGTTTGCACAACACACACAAGACGAAGCACTTCGTATCTTTGAAGAGATCGAAGCAGCAGCGGGCCCAGTTCTTGATATGAGCGATATCGCCAAAGATCCGCACTATGCAGCACGCAATGCCATAGTCAACGTGGAGGGCACGCCCATGCAAGCCCTCATCGCACAACTCTCAAAGACTCCTGGTGCCATCAAATGGCGTGGACGCGGTTTTGATGCCGACGGCGACCATATTCGTGAACACGGTTGGGAATAGTCCTCATTCATTGATGCATATGAGGTTCGGTGACGAATCTCTACTCATTCAGAAGTACTCTGCAATTACTGCTGAGGGGGCACCATGTCATCAACTACGTCTGAACCACGAATGTCGCGCGCATACAAAGTTCTCAGTCTGACTGCTGCAGCAACATTTCTCGTCTCACTCGACGTGTCCATTGTTGTGGTTGCAAAAAGAACCATTGAAGAAGATCTTGGTGGCGGAAGCATCCTGACATGGGTGTTTTCTGCCTACGCCATCGCATATGCCGCAGGGCTTCTCACGGCAGGGCGATTTGCTGATGTATTCGGCCGCAAGAAATCATTTCTTCGCGGTCTCATACTTTTCAGCATCGGATCGTTGTTGTGTGGTCTTGCACCAAACGCACTTCTTCTAGTTGCAGCCCGCATCATTCAAGCATTAGGTGGTGCTTTGCTCACACCGGCCTCCATTGCATTGGTGCTTCCTGAATTTCCTGTAGAAAAGCGCACACAAGCAATTGCCATCTGGGGTGCAACGGGCGGACTCGCTGCTGCACTCGGGCCATCGGTAGGCGGATTACTCGTCGACAGTCTTGGGTGGCGATCACTGTTCTTCATCAACATCCCCATTACTGCATTCACTATCTTTCTTGGACGCCGCATTCTTCAAGAATCAAAAGATCCGAATGCACAACGCAAGGTGGATTACCGCAGCGCCATCTATGGTTTCACTGGCGTTGCATTAGTTGTGTTGGGCATTTCACAAAGTGAAGTGTGGGGCTGGGCTGATCGAGGCACTATTGGCTCAATTGTTGTAGGTCTTTGCTTAGTGGCGTTGTTCGTACAACGGTGCAGTGTTATCGAAAATCCGTTGCTCGATCTCAAGCTCTTCAAACTTCCCTTTGTAGTTGCAGCAAACATTGCGGGGCTCTTATTCAGTGCGGGCTTCATTGGTATGTGGCTGCTGAACACTTTCTGGTTGCAAGCAGTGTGGGGCTACAGCGTGACAGGGTCTGGTGTAGCCACTATGCCTGGGCCTGCAACTGCAGCATTTATTGCGCCGTTTGCCGGGAAATACGCCACGCGATTCGGACACGCACGCGTGTTGCTTGTGGGCTCTGTTTTGCTGGGAGTAGGAACTCTCGGCCTCACATTGAATCTTCCTGTGGAGCCTGATTATTGGGGTAGTTACTTCCCGTGGATGATTCTCACCGGATGCGGTGTGGGACTTTCCATCTCCACATTGTCAAGTTCGGCAACTGTATTTCTCAAGCCCACACAACTTGCTATGGGTTCTGCACTTAACACCACCGGTCGTCAAATTGGTACGGCATTAGGTGCTGCATTGTCACTTGCCATCGCAGCACCTGCATTGGCACGCATTGAACAATGGCG
>JBIKSB010000055.1:0-6504 GCA_044348855.1 Ilumatobacteraceae bacterium
GGGAGGAGGCGCAGTTTGGGCAAGAGGAACAAAACCTCTGTTGATGAACACCACTGCGCCATTCTCTAAACGAAAAGGAACCACGGGGCTAAAGCCAGCCGTGGCATCTTGAGAACGATTAATGATTGTGACTTCCTCGGATGCGAGATACTCACCTGTAGCTGTCACTACACGCCACTGTAAATCGCCATAGGACAATTCAGTTGAAGCGGATGTGTTTCCCAAGAGTTCTTGAATGTCCACTGGGGGTAGCACTGTACGTGCGATGACATTTCGATTGGTCTCTTGTTTCTGGTCGAGGCGTTGCAGTTGCCAAAAACCCAAGAACACCATGGTTGCGGTCAGGGTCGCAAGCGCCATGTGGATGAGTATCCAGCGTGGTCGTAGGAGGGGGTTACTCACGGTTTCAACGCTATCGCTGTTGGATTGGGCGTGTACGGTAGGCGCGTGGGGCAAAATTCATATAACCAAGAGGCAATAACTAGTGACTTCTGGCGGATGGTTTTTGACGCTGAGGTTGTGGCCTCTGCGCCCAAGCGTATAGGTGAGGGTCAAGTGGGGATGAACCTGCGATATCAACTATCCAGTGACGCATCGCATGTGCCATCGTCTGTGGTTCTCAAGATGGCATCTCCCGACGAGACGAGCCGCGCAACAGGTATCGCATTACGAAATTATGAGCGCGAGGTGAAGTTCTACAACGAACTGGTCACGACAATCGATGTGCGCTCACCAAAGTGTTGGTTCGCAGATTGGAATGAAGCCACGGGTGACATCGCAATTGTTCTCGAAGATATGGCTCCTGCTGAACAGGGAGACCAAATCGATGGATGCGGCATTGAACAAGCTCGGCTTGCAGTGGACCAACTGATCAAGATGCAAGGCCCGCGATGGGGGGATGAGACATTGGGCTCGGTGGATTGGTTGCAACGCCGCGAAGCGGGTGATATCGATCGCCTAAGTGGTTTGTTCAACATGTTCATGCCCGGTTTTCTCAATATCTATAACGACGCCATTCGCCATGAGGTGGGGCAAGAGGGAATTGAATGCGTCACAGTATTGGCGCAAAAGATTGGTGACTATGTGATGCATAAAGATGCACCCTTCACAGTTACCCATGGTGACTTTCGTTTGGACAATTTGCTCTTTGCGACTCCTGCTGGTGGGGTGGAGTGTTGTGTTGTGGACTGGCAAACCCCAGGTCACGGCAATGGAGTGGGAGACCTGGCTTATTTCATCGGTGCAGGACTGTTGCCTGACGACAGGCGTCAGCATGAATGGGAATTAGTAGATCGGTACATTTCAGGCATTGAGCAATATGGCCACAAGATTGATCATGATTGGGTGCGTAATCATTATCGTCGTGAGGCAATCTCTGGAATTGTGATGGCAGTAATTGCGTCACAAATAGTGGGCCGTACAACACGGGGCGACAAGATGTTTGAAGTAATGGCTACTCGTCACCTGCTCCAGGCTCTAGAAAACAATGCGTTAGGGCTTCTCTAGATCCCGACATTCAGCAAGATATGTGAGCAGCTCATCGAGTGCGTGCATGTCTTGTGCAGCGACTGCTTCGCGGGGGAGATGTACAGGTAGCGCGCGCACTGCCGTGTCCCAATCCATCTGGCTGTCATTGAGAACAATGCGCAGTGCGGTCAACAGGGCCGCCGTAGGGTCAGCGTCATAGCTGAGCATCATCTGTTCCACATCTCGCTTGGTGAGCCTTGCCATCACTGAGAGGTTATGTCGCTCGATGCTGTCAAAGTTGCTACGGTTCCTAGTGTTCGGGGGAACAAGTAGGGGGGGCATATGTGGAACTACGGATTGTTGCTTAAAGGGATAGCGCAAGCTGATCCTGATCGGCCAGCACAGATATTTGGTGACATCACTTTTTCTTGGGGTGATTTCTATCAACGCTCTAATGCACTGTCGGCAGATCTTGTGTCGAGTGGGCTTGAACGTGGGGCAAAAGTTGCTCAGTATCTCTTCAACGGGCCTGAGTATTTAGAGACGATGTTTGCTGCGTTTCTCAGTAGCTATGTCCCAGTGAACACGAATTATCGATATGGACCAGATGAGATTCTCTATCTGTTCACGAACGCAGACGCCGAAGCAGTTGTCTTTCATGCAGCGTTTATTGATGTCATTGAAAAAGTTAGGGAACGACTTCCGCTTGTAAAGCGGTGGTACATGGTGGCCGATGAGACGGGGAATGAACTTCCTTCATGGGCAGTCTCCTACGAGGAAATTGTTCACGAGAAGGTTGCAGATGTAGACACTCAGCACGCAAGTGCAGACGACATGTTGTTTCTCTATACCGGTGGCACTACTGGTATGCCCAAGGGGGTCATGTGGCGCCAAGAGGATTTACTTATGGTGTTGGGTCGTGGTGGAAACGCAATTGCTCAAATTCCACCAGCAGAGTCATTAAGCGAGTTAATCGGACGTATTGCACCTGGTGGAGTGGGGCAACGAACTCTCGTGGCATGTCCGTTAATGCATGGCACAGGTCAGTTTTCGTCGTTTATCACCTTGGCCATGGGTGGGTGCATTGTGACGATGCCGAACCGCAGTTTTGACCCTGCACTGCTGTGGTCAACAGTGGAAAAATTGTCGGTGAATTCTGTAGTTATTGTGGGACAAGCTTTTGCAGGTCCGCTGTTGGAGACTCTCGACAGTAATCCGGGTAGATGGAATTTATCCAGCGTTGTACAGATGGGTTCATCTGGCGTTATGTGGAGCCAGGAAAACAAAGAAGGTCTCTTGAATCACATTCCACAGATGTTGATCTCTGACAGTTTTGGATCGTCTGAAGCAGTGGGTATGGGTGCATCGGTATCAGCCAAAGGTGCGCCTGCTAAAACTGCACAATTCATGCTTGGCCCCAACTGTGTCGTCTTTACCGAAGATGGCCAAAGAGTGGTGCCAGGTAGTGGTGAGCGTGGACTTGTTGCAGTAGGCGGAGCAATACCTTTGGGCTACTACAAAGATGAAGAGAAGACACGTTCTACGTTTCGAATCTTTGAGGGTCGACGTTGGACTGTGCCTGGAGACTGGGCTGAAGTAAATGCAGATGGAACTTTGCACTTACTGGGGCGGGGTTCGGTCTGTATCAACACCGGTGGAGAAAAGGTGTTTCCCGAAGAAGTAGAGGAAGTTCTCAAGACTCATGTGTCTGTGCGTGATGCAGTTGCAGTAGGACTTGCGGATTCTCGATTTGGAGAAACGATTTGTGCAGTGGTTGAAGCGGAGCCTGGCCATGAACCCACTCTGAGTGCACTTAGTGAGCATGTCCGGGATCGTCTTGCCGCATATAAGGCCCCACGACACCTCGTAGTAATTCCCACGATTGGGCGCGCACCCAATGGCAAAGTGGATTACAAGAGGCTCAAGGAACATGCCGAAAAAGTGGTGGCTTCTTAGTCGCCTCCTGCGATAGTCTTGGCTTCAGCATTAGGAGAGACCATTTGGTCCGGCAACCGGGGTGAACGCCGCACGGTGCCTTCTCATCGCAAGATGGGAAATGTGGTTCCATAGTCGGAACAACAGGGCCTTCATTTCTCCTGACGTAGACAACACGCATTGCAGAGAGCAGGGGAAAAGAAATGGTAGATGTGTTCCGACATAACTCCGCGCCGTACCCCGCCAGTGGTGCATGGTTTCCTGGTGACCCCGTAGGAAATAGAAAATTTCACACCTTTGCCACCGACCGACCCTTTTCGCTCGAAGGGGGTGGATCTCTTCGGAATGTAACAGTGGCCTATGAGACCTGGGGTGAACTCAATAGTGATGCGTCAAATGCGATCTTGATCTGTCACGCATGGACTGGTGACAGTCACGTCGCGGGTGTCTCTGGTGTGGGTCACTCGACATCTGGATGGTGGGATGGCGTAGTGGGACCAGGACGGGCCATTGATACGAATAAGTATTTCGTGGTGTGCTCCAATGTGCTCGGAGGATGTCAAGGTTCAACAGGTCCTGCCAGTGCGCATCCCGATGATGGCAAGCCGTACGGTCTGCGTTTTCCTGTGGTCACAATTCGTGACATGGTGCGCGCACAAGCTCACCTCACTGACGCACTAGGCATTAGGCGTTGGCATGCAGTAATTGGTGGATCCATGGGGGGAATGCAAGCTCTGGAGTGGGCCATCATCATGCCTGATCGCGTAGGAGCCCTAGTAGCAATTGCAACATGTGCAGAAGCCAGCGCACAACAAATTGCCTGGACATCTATTGGGCGTCGAGCTCTTCTTCAAGATCCGGCATACAACAACGGGAACTATTACGACGCTGGTCCAGACGGGGGGCCTTGGGTGGGGCTGTCCACCGCGCGCATGGTGGCACAGGTGACATTCCGTACCGACTCGCGATTTAGTGAGAAATTTGCTCGACGATTCAAGACTTTGAATTTCAATTCCGATGGAATTGAACTGTTCTCAGAGTTTGAAGTAGAGGGATATCTCGATCACCATGGCGACAAACTTGTGCGCCGGTTTGATGCAAATAGCTATCTCTACATCGGCAAGGCCATGGACTTACATGACGTGGGCCGCAGTCGTGGTGGCGTGGCTGAAGCCATGGCGCGCATCAAGGCTCCTACGCTCACCATGAGTATCGACTCGGACATTCTCTATCCGGCCTACCAGCAAGAGACCATCCACAACAGTGTGAGGAACAAGGACCCTCGGAATGCTCATGTAACCATTCAGAGCATTGAAGGTCATGATGGATTTTTGATTGAGACCGTCGCGGTGGGTGCTGGCATTCGAGATTTTCTCGGCTCTATATAGAAATTCTGTGGGAGCCCCCAGGTGGGGTTGTCCTCGTGCGAGACTAGAAACATGTGGGCACCCCCAGTTGTTGCAGCAAATATGACACTCCACCTCATGGGCGCGGGGCTCGTTATCTTGGGTGTGGTGTTGATGGTGGTCACCGTCATGTTGTGGCGAGGTGCAGGTAGTGATCCTGAAGTTCTTGCACCTCTCGAAGTAATGGCTGATCGACGATTTGCACGTGCGGACGACACGCGACGTGTGGCGCTGTTGAACTCTGTGCGCCACGAAGGTTCTGAGTTGGTTGATGTATCCCATGATGCGGTTGCGTTGTTTCGTGAACCGATTTCTGAACCAGTGCGTCCTTGGCGTGATCCTTTTCCCCATGATGACGATGCTGTGGACATTGTGCCGATTGCTCCACCTGTGATTGATCCTCTATTGCAAAACAACCGAAAGGACCTCTAATGCCTGCATTTGATCCCAATGAGATGATTGCTCGATACAAAGACAGAGCTGCCGCGGTGCGAAAGCGCCCACTTCCTCCCGTTGCGGGCGAGGAACGTCAATTGTTTATCGCGCAAGCCGAAACAGACTTTATGGATTTTGCGATTATTGGCGATGCGGAGGCGACGTTGGATGATGGCATTCTCACGTTGCGAATTGATTTGAAGTCTTCGCGTTCGTGATTTCATCTCTGTCACGCACTGTGCGTGAACGGCAAGATGTACACATCATGGCCGCAGCCATCGCTGTTTTTGCGTGGGGTACTGGACCCATCATGAACAAGGTCATGACGGTAGATACTCCAGCAATTGTTTTTTATAGAACACTTCTTGGGACGCCATTGATGGTTGCGGTTGCGTATGCAACTGGTGGTGGTTTGAGTCGTGATTTGATGCGACGCACCGCCATTCCTGGTGTGTTATTTGCATTGTCTTTCATTACGGGATTTGCCTCTGTAAAGATGACTTCTATTGCCAATGCAACACTCATCACTACTATTCAGCCAGTACTGGTGGTGTTCATTGCACCACGCTTGTTTGGTGAAAGACTTACACCGCGCCAATTAGGTTATTCGTTCCTATCTTTGGCGGGAGTGTTGATGGTGGTGATGGCAGCTACGTCATCAAGTGGAGCTCATCTCTCGGGTGACATGATGGCGGTAGGAAATGTTGTGCTCTGGACGGCCTACTTTGTCATCGCAAAACAGAACCGTATGGACGGTGTGCATTCTTGGTCGTTTCTTGCGGCGATCTTTGTCTGGCTGGCGATTGTGGTGCTCCCATTTGGGGCAGTGGCAAGTAATAGCTTGGGTCAAATGACCACTAAGGATTGGTTGTGTGCTGTAGGAATGACATTGGGACCTGGGTTGCTGGGTCATGGTTTGATGACATGGTCGCAAAGCCATGTTGATGTCACCATCGCCTCGCTTTTGGGACTTCTCAGCCCGGTTGTCTCTACTGCACTTGCAATGGTGTTCCTGGGGGAGTTGTTGACTCCATGGCAGGTAGTGGGAGCATTCATCGTGTTGGCTTCTTTGGCGCTACTGGTAGCAAATCAGCGAGGTTCCACCCCAAAAGTGAGCCTTGAGGTGCCTGAGTAGGCCGTTGTGCCGCCCGCTATGGTCGCTACAATAAGGACTCCACATGCGGATGTGGCTCAGTGGTAGAGCATCACCTTGCCAAGGTGAGGGTCGCGAGTTCGAATCTCGTCATCCGCTCCAAAGCCG
>JBIKSB010000056.1:0-6486 GCA_044348855.1 Ilumatobacteraceae bacterium
TTCTACGAAACGCTGCACCCAACCATTGTCATCAATTTCTACAACGCCGTACTGCGAAGGATCATCCACTGGCGTGAGATGCAAAGTACCCTCTGCACCTCGCGCGCGATGAAACGCCACAAGCTCGGCCACGTCGACATCACAAATAATGTCGCCATTCATCACCACAAAGGTGTCCGAGATACCTGCATGGCGTGCGGCAAATGCAATTGCCCCTGCAGTGTCGAAGGGTTCTGGCTCAACGGCGTAATGCAAGGCAACACCTGCACACACGCCTTCGGGGAATGCCTCAAAAAATGGCTCTGGCTTGAACCCGAGCGCAAGTACAACATCGGTGATGCCGGCTGTTCCCAAATGGGCGATGAGATGCTCTAGTTGACGCACATTTGCAATGGGCAAAAGTGGCTTTGGCGTGGTGTATGTCAGGGGTCGAAGACGAGTTCCAAATCCACCCACCAAAACGACTGCGTGCATTATTCCCCGGCAGTTGTTGTGGGTGCGTTGGTGGTGTCGGGCGAGCCGGGCACTGTTGTTGCAGTACCTGGCGCCATGTCCACAAGACCAAGTTCTGGCAAATTCGCCGCAGATGGTGGCATAGGGATGTCCACGCCTGGTGCTGCGATAGCAAACGTCATTGCCATGCCGTCTTTGTCAATACGAATGTTGTTGAAGTCTGTGATCAACTTTCGTGAGTTGGTCGAGTTGTCATAGCGGTCCCACACAATCACTTGTACTTGTGCATCAACTTCTTTACCGCTCGCATCCTTGCACTTTGTGTCTTCAACAGGGTACGACTCACCATTGTTCTGATCTTCTGGGAAGAAGATGCCATCGGTGTTTACCTTCACGCCGTACGTTTGGAAAAACAGACCCAACTTTGCGCGATTGCCAGCGGCAAGTGCCGAAGCATGCCAGTGAATTACGCCGTCATCATGGCTGTGCACGTTGTACTTGATGTACTCAGGTGAAGGAGGATCTTCTTTTCCACCTACCAAGTTCGGCAAGAACGCATCGCACTTGTAGAAACCATAGGAAATGTGCCAGTGATCATTTGCAGTAGGTGGCACATTGAGATTGGGAGCAGATTGGCGTGCGTACACCACAAGACCAAGCCCCAACACAATGACGACTGCCATCACAGTGGGGAACAATGTTCCACCCTGGAAACGAACTTTTTTGCCCTTGCCTTTTTGCGCAAGACGAGCAACTTTTTTTGCTGATGAACCTGTAGCCACGAAGAAGAAAGGCTACCTGCTCCTACCCTGCGAGAGGGTTCATCGGCCCACAGAGTTACATAAATCGAGGTAAGAACGGGCAACAACTGTGGGCGATACATGAGATTGCACCCATTGGCGACCCGCTTGCCCCATGTAACGTGATTTATCGAGATCTTTACTCATGACCTGCAGTGCAGAGATAAAGAGCTCTGAGTTATCGGGGGGCACCACCATCCCCGCGCCACTTGCTGACAGGATTCGAGTGACTTCAGTGTCGGAATCAATTGCTGCCACCACAGGTCGAGCTGCAGCCAAGATGCTGTACGTCTTGGATGGAACACTGACCGCGCCAAGTCCCGCCTTCAACAACACCACGTGAATATCACCAGATGCAAGCACCTCTGGTACTCGCTCCCGTGGTTGATAGCCAGAGAAATACACATTCGGCAGATCTTGAGAAGCGCGTACAAGTTCATCGCGAGCAGCGCCATCACCGTTGATCACAAAAGCAACATCGGTCATTACCTTGGCTGCATCAAGCATCATGGTGAGAGATTGAGAAAAACCCACATTGCCTGCATACATCACCACGGTCTCGTCCTTGAGTCCTAACTCGGTGCGATAACTGGTCATGCGATCCATCGGAACAATGCGATCGGCATCAACAAAGTTTGGAATGACATGCACTTTCGAACGATGGCGTGGTGCAACTTTTGCCACAACGTTTTTCTTCAAATCCTCGGATAACACCACAACAGCATCACTGCGGTGGTAGCTCACTCGCTCAAGCCATTTTGCTACGGCGATGATTTTCGTGTTGGTAATCGCCCCAGTTGTAATTGCTGCATCAGGAAACACATCTTGAATATTGAAAATGCATGGGGCGCGTCGCAAGCGAGCGGCGAGCCAACCAGTGAGACCCAGTGTCAATGGCGGAGACATAGACAACACTGCTTGGGGGCGTTTGTGTATTCCGCCGGCACACAATGCGCACACACCCGCAAGCACACTAAAGAGCAAAAAACCCACAGCCCGTCGCAACAGATTCTTTTTGTCTTTGCCCGCAAATGGATGCACTCGAATAATGGAGCCCCACGATGTAGTCTCACGACGCACAAGACGCCCAGTCCATCCTGCCTCGACACAGTGATTGCGATACCACGGCAATGCAGTGACCACATGTACGCGTTGGCCTGCTGCCACAAACTCCTCTACAAGCGTGGAGATGACTTCACCAGTGGGTGCAGTATCGGGAGCAAAATGTGGAACAAGAACCACTAAGAACTTTTTGTTCATCGTTGTGCCCCCATTGCTATGCGATACGCCGTGAGAAGATCGGCGCCCGATAACGCAGTGGTGAAATATGCGGCGCGTTGATGTCCACGCCGAATCAGATCGTCTCGTCGTGCACGCAATTGCTGCAATCCATCAACCCATGCATCGCGTTCTAGTGGCGCCACAATTCCAGCATCCCCCACCACCTCGGGAATGCTTGCACAGTTACTTGCCAAGATCGCAGTACCCAAATGCATCGCCTCAATAAGAGGTGCACCGAATCCTTCATATTGACTAGGAAACACCATCGCCTCAGACATTGCCAAGAGGCCATTGCGATCCGCCGCAGAGATTCGCCCTGGCATCACCACCCGATCCTCAAGTCCGTGTTGGGCGATGAATTGTTGCACTGCTGCATCGGATGACCCCGCTGACCCCGCGCACACCAGATGCGCTGTTGACTCTGCCCACGGCCCACTAACCGCTGACATGAGCCCCAACACGAAGAGATGATTCTTGTGTGGATGCGTAATTGCCGGGAAAGCCCACACTGGGCCTGAACCCAAGTTCCAACGTTGTCTCAGTTCATTCTCTTCGGTGCGATGAATCGTGGCATCAGGTTCGACTCCGTGGCGGACAACGGAAATCTTCTCTGATGCAATCCCAAAATTCTCTATCAATGTTGACGCAACAAAGTGAGTGGGAACCACAATGCGAGTCGCTCGTCGCAATGATGAGGGCACCACTTTTTGTAAGTACTTCAACTTCACTGGGTTGACATATTCGGGGTATTCAGTCCATTGCACATCGTGGATTGTCAATACGGTGGTCGAGTTCCCCCACCGAGGCAATGTTCCTCCACCGTGGTGCACAATGTGGTGACGCCGTGTGCGCCACGCAAGCCATGTGTGTTCCAGCAAGATACGCACCACGCGACGAGTACATGTCGACGGTGCTTCCTTAACAGCGAAAAGAGATGCCACAACGGGTTGGCGTGAAGAAAATCCTTTGGGTGCATACACCTCTACATCACAGTCGTGTGTGTTTTCTGCCAGACCCAAAAGTTGTCGTACTAAATACTCTTCGCTGCCGCCTACACCGGGCACGCACCACAAAAGATTGACTGCGATATGCGCGGGCTTTACGTGGCCGTTCACGACCTCATCTCCAGTGCATCTCGATACGCGTCCGCTGTGAGAGCAGCCGCTGCCGACCACGGCAACTGTCGTGCACGTTCGTAACCCCGAGCAATATATTCATCGCGCGTATCGAGTGCAGTACGTATTCCTGATGCAATGGATGCAACATCAAGTGGGTCGACAAGAACTGCAGCACCACCTGCCACCTCTTCAGTGGAGGTTCCACGCGAGGTAACTACCGGTGCTCCATGTGCCATGGCCTCAATCACTGGCAGTCCGTATCCCTCGAGAATGGATGGAAAGGCAAACACCGCGCACAACGAATACAAAGCCGGCAAATCTTCTGCTGCTACAAATCCGATGGGGTGCACTTCATGAGATGTAACGAGCTGATCTTCGCCCCACCCTTCAATTCCTGCAATCACTAATGGTGGTGCACCAGGTAGCGACTCAAGCGCTGCAACAAGTCGTGCAAGGTTCTTGCGCGGCTCCACGGTGCCCACGAACAAGACAAACTCATGAGGTAATCCATACTTTTGTTGCACTCGTTGCCTATCAGCATCACTCACCATATGAGTGCGCACACCCAGTGGCACATGTCGAAGTCGTGACGATGAAAAACCCACATTCAGACAATCATTCATTGTCGCTGTAGACGAACACAGAATGAGTGTGGCCTTTTCTTGATTGAGAGAAAGGCTGCGACGAAACACCCTGTTGCCCCGGGGAGTGAAAAAATCAGGGTGATGCAAAAAAGCCACATCGTGAATAGTGGTGACAAGTGGTTTATGTGTTGCAGGCGGGATGATTGTGGTGGAATGCACCACATCGACCCCGTCCACAAGTGACTCCACCAATGGCCATCTCATGCGAGTCCAGGTCTCCACCAAGAGTGCTCCGCCGATGGGAAACGTTGCCACAGGCACTGGTGGTTCAAATCCTTGAGTAGGCCGATGACGATGGCGACCAGCAACGCCTACAACATCGCAATCCTCCCGCAACAGAAGTTCTTTGAGCACCTCTAGAGCCGAAGTTCCCGTGCCTCCCGGCACGCGTCGCCAGCATTGTTCGAGGGTGTAGGCGATACGCACCCCTTCATTCTGACCGTTTCGCACCTACTATGGCATCCATGGCTGAATTTTGGGCTCAACGCAAGGTCCTGGTGACAGGAGGGAATGGATTCCTTGGTCGGGTCGTTGTCCAACAGCTCACCGATCGTGGCGCCACGGTGGTCGCCCCCACGCACGACGAATACGACTTAGTCATCCCAGGCGCAGCCTCAGAGATGTTGGCCACTCATCGCCCCTCACACCTCATTCATCTGGCCGCGCGCGTAGGCGGCATTGGATACAACCAAGTTGAACCAGCGGCGTTGTATCTCGACAATTTGCTCATGGGCACCCATGTCATCGAAGCAGCACGTACTCATGGTGTAGAGAAAACTGTTCTTCTTGGAACCGTCTGTTCATACCCCAAGTTCACACCAGTGCCATTTCGTGAAGAATCTTTTTGGGATGGATACCCCGAAGAAACCAACGCTCCTTACGGCGTGGCAAAGAAAGCACACCTTGTGCACGCCCAAGTGAACAACGCCCAATACGGTCAAAAGTTTGCGTATCTCATTCCTACAAATCTCTACGGACCGGGAGACAAATTCCATCCATCGGTCTCCCACGTCATTCCTGCACTCATCAAGAAGTGTGTCGAAGCAAAAGAATCAGGCGCTACCTCTATTGACGTATGGGGAACAGGATCTGCAAGTCGTGAGTATCTCTACGTCGAAGATGCAGCAGCTGCCATTGTTCTTGCAGCCGAAGCACATGAAGGCGTGGAACCCATCAACCTCGGTTCTGATCGCGAGATCACCATTCGTGAGACAGCAGAAACCATCGCACGCGTCACGGGTTTCACGGGCGAACTGAAGTGGGATGCATCAAAGCCCGACGGTCAACCTCGACGACGTATTGATCCTTCGCGGGCGGCAGAGATGTTGGGATGGCGCGCGACCATGAGTTTTGCCGACGGCCTGCAACGCACAGTTGATTGGTATCTGGCCAACCGCGACTTGGCTGAGTCACCACCTCGATAACAAAATCACAAAAAGACTTATCTTGCCGGCCGTACACTAAGGCTGTGACGCTTCCCCCGCCAGCGCTCGAGTTCTGTGCACGACATCCCGATGTCCCCACTGGTCGACATTGCACGCGATGCGACCGTGCAGCCTGCAACAACTGCCTGGTGCAAGCCGATGTGGGATCGCATTGCGTGGATTGCGTACGGCGTGCTCGACCAAGCCGTCAAGAACGTGCGCGATACTGGAATGCAGCTCAACCTATTTTGGCAACAAAGGTTCTCATTGCGCTCAACCTTGTGGTGTATCTGTGGGTTATCGCTGGGCGTGACGTAGTCACTGGCGCTGGAATTATCAATGGTCGTGAATTCGATTTAGGTATCTCCAAAATTTTCATTGACAACGGTGAGTGGTACCGCATCATCACATCGGGATTTCTGCACTTCAGCATTTTTCACATTGCAATGAACATGTTGTTGCTATGGCAACTCGGCCAAATGCTCGAACCGATGCTTGATCGCACTCGTTTTCTTTTGTTGTATTTCAGCGCCATGTTCGGAGGTGCAGCAGGAGCATTACTACTCCAACCCGATGGCCTAACCGGCGGTGCCTCTGGTGCCGTGTTCGGCCTCATGGCAGCAGTAGCCGTGGCTTATCAACGACGCGGTATCAATCCCATGGATACAGGAATTGGTGCGTTGTTGTTTATCAACTTGATTATCACTTTTGTTATCCCGGGAATCTCGGTGGGTGGACATCTTGGCGGCGCCCTCACAGGAGCTGC
>JBIKSB010000057.1:0-6334 GCA_044348855.1 Ilumatobacteraceae bacterium
CGCGCCTAGTGGGTGACCGAGGAAAAGTAATTGTCCAGACTCGGCGTCCGAACCATCCGTTATTGCATGCGCTAGGCCAACCTGATGTAGTTGATGCATTGATGGCTTGGAATGAACAGGACCTCGCTCAAAGAAAAATGTTTGGCTTTCCTCCATACGGAGTATTGGCACATGTCTCTGTGAAGACTCCACGTGTGGTGGCCGACATTCCCGATATAGCGGGAATTGACATCGCTCGTTTTGAAGATTCCGCAATTGTGAAGGCCGCTACCCGTGGCGAACTTGATGCGGCAATCACGCAGTTGCGAGAGTTATTGGGTGTGTCTTTGCGTGTACACGCAGACCCAGTGCGCTACTAGTTTTTCTGTGCTAATTCCGTTGGGCTTCGATAATGCGAAAGCCTTTGCTACTTGCTTTCTTTGTGGCGGGAAAGCCTTGGCTGTTCAGCCATGTCAAAAGTGAATCGGCGCCAAGATTCTTGCTGACGACAAGATGTGCGTGGGCGTCGTGCGAAAGTTGTTGTAGCCACGTCACAAGAAGTTGATGCAGTTCTGTCTTGCCAATTCTGATGGGCGGGTTAGACCACATAAGTGAATATTGATCCTCAGGGTTTCGTTGGGTGGGGTCAATAACCACCACATTTGTGATGTTGTTCTGTGCAGCGTTGTCACGGCAGAGTTGACGAGCTCGCTCATTGACATCAATTGCATGCACAGTGCAGCGAGGAAAAAGGGTGGCCATGGTGAGTGCGATTGCGCCACTTCCGCAGCCAAGGTCACACAACACAGATCCATCGGGCATCTCTGGTAGTTGCTGCTTCAATTCCCAGTCCAACAGGACGGCCGTGCCTTTATCGAGGCCTCGTGCGCTAAATACTCCTGTTTCTGAGGCCAACGTCAGTGTTGTGTTGCCTACGGTGATCGTGAATTCACTGCGCTGCGAGTGCGTTGTGGGTCGAGAATCAAAGTAGTGGGTCATGGGCGGATCATCGGGGGTGTCCGTTGATGAGTTCATCACACAGGTAGCCTTTCAGATTATGGGTTACGACATTCGCACCTATGGCGATCCAGTGCTAACAACAGTGGCAGAGCAAGTGGAAAATATCGATGGGAAAGTAGTGCGTCTTACCCAATCGATGTTGCAGGCTATGTACAAGGCGCCCGGTTTGGGTCTTGCGGCTCCACAAATTGGCGTGCAGAAGCAGATTTTTGTCTATGACATCGACGGAACCCCCACAACATTGATTAATCCCAGAATTGTGGAGGAGCGAGGCGAGTGGGTCTTTGATGAGGGATGCCTCTCAATTCCAGGACTGTTTGTGGAGATGGTTCGACCTAAGGAAGTTCTCCTTGAAGCAGTGGACCTCAATGGGAACACTATTCAGATTGAGGCCGATGAACTTCTTGCGCGTCTTTTCCAACATGAACTTGATCACCTCAACGGTGTCTTGATGTTTGAACGTATGACACCTGAACAACGCGATGAAGCACTGCGTGAATACAAGCGCATCGCAGATTCGGGCGGACCAGTCGGGGATCCTCGTCATATCGGGCTGAAGTAACTGCATGTCCAAAGAGGTGCGGCCTCTGGTTTTTCTCGGCACTCCAGAGCCGGCAGCATTTGTTCTCACACAGCTCATCACTGCAGGCTTTCCAATTGCACATGTCGTGACGCGCAAAGATGCTCGTCGCGGACGCGGGGGTCAGACATCGGGTTCCCCGGTCAAAGTTGCAGCACAGTCCCATGGCATTGAGGTCTCCCATGATCTTGAGTGGATTACGCAGAATGCACATCTCAATCTTTTAGGCATTGTCGTTGCGTATGGGCGCCTCATTCCTGTGGAGGTGTTGCACGCCACGCCGATGATAAACGTGCACTTTTCGTTGTTGCCACGTTGGCGGGGTGCAGCACCTGTAGAACGCGCAATCCTGGCTGGCGATGATGTCACTGGAGTGTGCATCATGGATCTTGAAGAAACTTTGGACACAGGCCCAGTGCATGCATGTCGTGAAGTTTCGCTGACGTCATCACATACCACAGCAACACTCACCCAAGAACTTGCTCAAGCGGGAGCAGATGTATTGATAGATCTGCTCACTCGAGGGCTCTCGGTACCACACCCACAAGTGGGTGAGCCCACATATGCATCCAAGATTGCGTCCTCGGAGTTGCGTATCAACTGGAATGATGCGGCACTCACCATTGACCGCAAGGTGCGCGCATTGCGCAGTTTCACCACAGTGAATGGCGTACGTATCCGGATACTTGAAGCGGACGTCTCGGAAGAGAAATCTCCGGCAATGCCTGGCTACTGCAGCGATGATGCTGTGGTGGCAACAGGGCAGGGAAGCCTGGTTGTACGCCGTGTGCAGCCAGAGGGCAAGAACCCCATGGATGCTGTTGCGTGGCTACGCGGGCGATCCGCAGGCGGGGTGCAGTTTGATGTGGGTACGGACTAACTAGGAGCTAATTGCATCGTGGCCAGCGGAGACTGCTGGATAGCCTCGGTGTGTGCTCAAAATTGTTCTCCCCAAAGGTTCGTTAGAAAAGGCAACATTCGATTTGTTTGATGCTGCCGATTTAACGGTGATGCGTTCGTCGTCGGTGGATTACAAGGCCTCTATTGATGACCCCCGCATAGACGAAGTGCGCATCTTGCGTCCTCAAGAAATTGGTGGCTATGTGCAAGAGGGTCTTTTCGACTTGGGTATCACTGGTCGCGACTGGATTGAAGAGACATCTAGTGACGTAGTGAGTTTGGGTGAACTGAAGTATTCCAAGGCAACCTCGCAACCTGTGCGTGTTGTTGTGGCAGTGGCAGATTCGTCTCCGGCGAAAAGTGTTGCCGACCTACGCGACGGTGTGCGAGTGACATCGGAATATCCAGAGATGACGCGTCGATATTTTGCAGAACGAGGCATTCGAGCAGATGTGCGATTGAGCTACGGCGCAAGCGAAGCAAAAATTCCCGACATCGCTGATTGCGTTGTAGACATCACCGAGACTGGACGCGCACTGCGTGCAGCCGGGCTTCGCATTATTGACACCATGTTGACCAGTTACACAGAGCTGGTAGCCAACAAGGAATCGTGGGCTGATCCCGTCAAGCGTCATGCGATGGAGCAAATCATGACGCTTCTTACGGGAACACTTGAAGCCAGAGGGAAAGTGTTGCTGAAGTTGAACGTCACCCCAGAGGCGATGGATGCAGTACTTGCATTGTTGCCGGCAGCAAAGTCACCCACAATCTCTCAATTGGCGTCGGGTGGTTTTGCGGTAGAAACTGTGGTCGTCAAGCGAGGAATCAACACATTGATTCCTGATCTGATCGATGCGGGTGCATCTGATCTCCTGGAAATTCCCATCGCAAAAATTATTCACTAATCACCATGACGCAGGACACCCCACGACGTGCAGGCCAAGTAGTTGCCTTTGATGCCCACGCCGGCCTTGGTGAAATTAGAGATCAACAGGGAATGGTGTGGCCGTTCCACTGTGTAGCCCTCAGTGATGGTTCGCGTGTAGTAGATCTAGGCGCCGACGTCACTTTCACTGTGCGTTTTCATGTGCTGCGAGATGAAGCATTTGAAATCGACGTCGTTGCTGCGTCGTAGCCCTTAGGGGTTGTCGGAACTTTTCTGTACGTAGACAAGGCGAATGTTGCCCAATGCGGCAAGCAATGTGTCGTGGTGTTCACCGATTCTGTCTCCCAATCCCTCCACCAGGTACCCAAGAGCATCGATGGCAAGTTGGGCATCTTTCAATCTCGGGGGTTCGCTCGAGAGATGAATGGCGGCAAGTTCAAACAGGCCCATTGCGTGATTACTGACCACAACTGAGGCGGGAATCCCTTCGAGGCGGCGACGCGCCTCAGCCACAGCTTCGAGGGCTTCGGCGGTGTGATCGTTGAGGGGGCTGTCTGGGTGGGGGATGGTGTTGTCTTGGCTCATTGGGCGGTACCCTAGTAGCCGTCAATTAAACGAAGTGGGGTTTTGGCCCCCACCTAGCCACCCCAAGGCTTTGGGAGTGCGCTAGGTCGAGACTGTGAGCGGCTTGTGCTGCTCTCTTCTGCTTCGCGCATTGGCGGATATGTTCCGCACCCGCGGTTCAGCACGAAGGAGGGCGTGGCCCATTGCACAAGAGAGACAGTCATAGTTACACCGCAAAATGAACCCCGCTACAACGAGCGCATTCGTGCGCGTGAGGTTCGCCTTATTGGACCAGATGGAAGCCAAGTGGGAATTCGCCCCACCGCAGACGCTTTGGTTTTGGCACGTGAATTAGATCTTGACCTAGTTGAGGTTGCACCACTTGCTAATCCTCCAGTGTGTCGCATCATGGATTACGGAAAGTTCCGATACGAAGAGGCGCAGAAGGCTAAGGAATCGCGGAAGAAAACCACTCATGTCACGGTGAAGGAAGTCAAATTCCGTCCCAAGATTGGCAAGGGTGACTTCGACACCAAGGTTCGCCACATGCGTGACTTCCTAGAGGATGGTCACAAGGTGAAAGTCACGTTGCAGTTTCGTGGTCGCGAGGTTGCTCACCCAGAGTTGGGCGCACGCATCCTCGATGCAGCACTTGAACAACTGGGTCCACTTGCGAAAGTAGAAACTCAAGCTCGCCTTGAGGGACGCAACATGACAATGGTTTTGTCTCCCGACAAAAAGCCCGCAAAAAAGAACGAGAAGGAACAATCTGGGGCGACACCACAAGTGGCGCCAGAGAGTCCCGCAATTGAGTCGCAAGATTCACAGTAAGTAACAACAGAGAGGCTCAACATGCCAAAGATGAAGACAAGCAAGACCGCAGCTAAGCGTTTCAAGAAAACAGGCTCGGGCAAGTTGCGCCGTCAACAAGCAAACCGTCAGCACTTGTTTGAGAAGAAGTCAAGCGTGCGCACACGTCGCCTTGCAGGCGATGTTGATGTCCACCCAGGTGATGCACGCAAGATCAAGCGTCTGCTTGCAGAGCGCTGAGTAAGTCGAGAGAGTTAGGAGAGAACAATGGCACGTGTAAAAAGAGCAGTACATGCTCGCAAGAAGCACCGTTCAGTATTAAAGAAGGCCAAGGGCTACTACGGCAATAAGAGCCGTTCATTTCGCGCAGCTAATGAACAGGTCATGCACTCTGGTCAGTACGCATTTCGCGACCGACGTGCAAAGAAAGGCGAGTTTCGCCGTTTGTGGATTCAGCGCATCAATGCTGCATGTCGTTTGAACGACATCTCGTACAGCCGTTTCATTGCCGGCTTGAATGCGGCAGGCATCGAAGTTGACCGCAAGATTCTTGCCGATCTCGCAGTTCACGATGCTGAAGCATTTAGCGCCTTGGTCGTCACAGCAAAGGCCGCACTGGTCTGAGTCGTTCACGACTGTCATCTGCGAACCCACGGGTTCAGAATCTGCGGCGCCTTACTGGGCGCCGCAGTTTTCGTTATGAACAGGGTCTGTTTGTGGTGGAAGGGCCAGTACTTGTGCGTGAAGCCGTTGAGGCAGGCATGCACATCTTGGAGCAGTACATACGCGAGGACTACGACGACTATCTTGCGCCGGTAGATACGTATGAACTAGACGAAAAGACGTTTCGTTCGGTATCTGATACCGAATCACCACGGGGCATCATTGCGGTCTGTGAGATGAGCGACCCCGGCCCGATGGTGTTTAGTTCCGATGATTGGCTGCTGGTGTTGTGCGAGGTGAGTGATCCGGGAAATATGGGCACCCTCATTCGAAGTGCCGAAGCTGCCGGTGCGCGTGGGGTAGTCACGGTGGGTTCCACTGTGGATCAGTGGTCTCCCAAAGTAGTGAGAGCATCGGCGGGTGCGGTGTTTCATGTTCCTATCTGGAGCGTGCAGGGACTCGAGACATTACGCAGCCATGGCGTGCGTTTGTTGGGTACAACGTCGCATGAATCGTTATCGGTGTCTCATCCTGAATCCATGTATGACTGCGACTATTCAGGTCTCGTCGGTGTGGTGTTGGGAAATGAGGCCCATGGGCTTGACCCTGAGGCTCCCGTTGACGGGTGGATCACTATTGAACACGCAGGTCGTTCAGAGAGCTTGAACGTAGCGATGGCAGGCACGGTGTTTGCCATGCATGTGGCGCATTGTCGAAACGGGAACCAGTAATGCTCCCTTGTCGTGTAGCCCCTGGCGAGTAGCGTTTCATTGGTTATGTCGTCTTCTTCACACTCAGAACGAGATTCTTTATCTGATGCGCTGTCATCGGGTCTGTCGGCGATATCTCAGGCTGAGACCACCAGTGAATTGCGCGCGGTCATGACAACGTTGACGGGCAAAAAAGGTGCAGTTGCATCAGTGAAATCTCAA
>JBIKSB010000058.1:0-6272 GCA_044348855.1 Ilumatobacteraceae bacterium
ACTTTGAGAAGAGTTTCTTGTGACGTAATGTCGGCAACAGTGCGTGGGTGGGAATCACTAAAGACTCCTGCTGCTTTCTTCCATCCTGCGGGTTGTACATCAAATCGCTTGCCGAGCAACGCAATAAAGATTTGAGCCTTCTCTTCGCCAAAGCCGGGCAACTCACGAAGGCGAGTAAACAACTCTTCCCCTGAGGTCACATCGCTCCAGATGTTCTCGCCTTTGTTCTTGTATTTCTCGCCGATGATGGCGCACATACCTTGAATGCGCTGTGCCATAGCTTTGGGGAACCGGTGGATTGCAGGCTTTTCTAGACAGATAGCAAGAAAGTCTTCTGGGTCCATCTCTCCAATGGTGCGGGGATTGAGATGGCCAAGGCGTTGTTTCAAGGTGTAGGCACCATTGAATGCCCACTCCATGGGAACTTGCTGATCTAACAACATGCCAATAAGCAACGCTGTTCCATTGGAGTTCAAAAGCTTGTCGGAATCAGAGTTTCCAGTGATGTACAGAGTTCCCATAGGTATACCTTTTTACTCGGTTTAGTCACGCGAGAGGCCATATGTGACCTCGGGGTCGATGCCAAATTCCTTAATCGCCTCTTGAACAGTGGCTGTGGTGACATTCTTTGTGCCGACCAAGGAGGTCAATACTGCAATCACGATGTGTTCGGCATCAGTTTCAAAGAAGCGACGCAGTGCTTGTCGGGTGTCGCTGCGCCCCATGCCATCGGTGCCAAGAACTGTGAATGATCGTTGAGGCAAGTACGAAGCGATTTGTTCGGGAACTATGCGCATAAAGTCACTCACTGCCACAATCGGAGTTGTAGTTGCACCAAGTTGATCTTGCACATACGAGGTGCGAGGAGTCTCCAACGGATGAAGGCGATTCCAGCGTTCTACTTCCATTGCATCTTCACGTAATGACTTATACGACGTTGCTGACCACAAATCCACAGTGATGTTGTAGGTGGTGCGGAGAATGTCGGCAGCCCTCTGGGCAGCTAGGTATGCAGTGCCCGAGAAAAGAATGGTGGCATCTGACTGTGTGGCGCCAGGGTCACTAAATGGATATAGGCCATAAATGATTCCGGTGTCTGTCACATGTGCGGGCCGTTGTGGCATCACCATGTTCTCGTTGTACAAGGTGATGTAATAAAAAATGTCCGCCGGATTTTCGCCGTACATCTTCCTGATGCCGTGTTGTACTAATGCTGCAACTTCGTATGCGAACGCTGGGTCATATGCCTGACATGCGGGAATTGTGGACGCAAGAATCAGGCTGTGGCCGTCTTGATGCTGAAGACCTTCGCCTGTCAATGTGGTGCGTCCGGCAGTTGCGCCCATAAGGAATCCGCGTGCACGTGAATCTGCTGCTTGCCAGATGAGATCGCCTACACGTTGGAATCCGAACATTGAATAAAAGGTGTAGAACGGCACCATAGGGACACCACGGGTGGTGTAACTGGTGGCGGCGGCAATGAAGCTGGACATTGCGCCTGCTTCGGTGATGCCTTCTTCAAGAATCTGCCCTTCCGAGGATTCTGCATACGACAGCAACAAATCGTGATCCACTGGTTCATACTTCTGGCCATGTGCTGCATAGATCTCTAATTCGCGAAAGAGCGAGTCCATGCCAAATGTCCGTGCTTCATCCGGGATGATGGGAACAACTCGTTCGCCAAATTGTTCATCGCGAGCCAAATTACGTAGCAGTCGCGTGAAAGCCATCGTGGTACTTACGGCTTGTTCGCCAGAGCCTTCCGCAAATTCGGTAAACACTTCATCTTTAGGCAATGCAAGTGCGCGTCGTGTCCATGTGAGACGTTGCGGCAATGGGCCATCAAGTGCGCGACGCCTCTCCATCATGTATTGGTATTCGATGGAATCCTTGCTCGGCACAAAGTAGGGAGGGTGTTCCACATCAAGCATGGAGTCGGGAATCTCTTCATTGAGATGAAGTCGATCGCGCATGGCACGCAGTTGATCCATGGTGAGGGTCTTGATTTGGTGAGTGGCGTTTCGCCCCTCTACTTGTGGCCCGAGTGTCCACCCCTTAATGGTCTTGGCCAGAATCACAGTGGGTTTACCGCTACCAAGATTGTCTACTGCAGCTTTATATGCCGCATAGAGCTTGCGATAATCATGGCCACCACGTGGCAAGTTCACCAGTTCATCATCGGAGAGATGTGCAACCATCTCACGCAGATTGTGATCTGGACCGAAGAAATTCTCACGAATGTATTGACCGCCTTCTACGGAATAGCGCTGGTACTCACCGTCCACCACTGAATTCATTTTGTTGAGAAGCACTCCATCGGTGTCACGTGCGAGAAGATCATCCCACTTAGATCCCCAGATCACCTTGATGACATTCCATCCTGCGCCACGAAAAACTGATTCAAGTTCTTGAATGATTTTTCCGTTGCCGCGTACTGGTCCATCCAGGCGTTGCAAATTGCAGTTGACAACAAACACAAGATTGTCAAGTTGCTCACGTGCTGCAAGTGAGATGGATCCCAACGATTCAGGTTCGTCGGTTTCGCCGTCTCCCAAAAATGCCCACACACGACTCTGTGAGGTGTCGTCAATCTTTCGATTATGGAGATAACGGTTAAACCGAGCATGGTAAATGGCGGTGAGTGGCCCAAGTCCCATCGACACTGTGGGGTATTCCCAAAAATCGGGCATCAATCGCGGATGCGGATAACTGGAGAGTCCTTTACCGTCACGTCCGATCTCGCGTCGGAAACTATCGAGGTCTTCTTCGGTGAGGCGTCCCTCTAGAAATGCACGCGCGTAGATTCCCGGTGCTGCGTGTCCCTGAATGTAGACATGGTCACCAGGGAGACCATCTTCTTTTCCACGAAAGAAATGATTAAAGCCCACTTCGTACAAGCTTGCTGAACTTGCAAACGTCGACAAGTGCCCACCGATTCCTTCAGCGTTTTTGTTTGCACGTGACACCATGACTGCGGCATTCCATCTGATGTATGCACGGATGCGGCGTTCAATGTGTTCATCACCAGGGAACCATGGTTCGCGCTCGGTGGGAATGGTGTTGACGTACGGAGTGGAGATAGTCGCTGGGAAACTGACATTGAGCCGCTGTGCTTGCTCGTGGAGACGGGCGAGAAGATATCGCGCACGATTCTTGCCACTGAATCGAACTACAGAATCAAGAGAGTCGAGCCACTCGGTGGTTTCGCCGGGGTCTGTGTCGGGGAGCTGATGGACTGATTCATCGAAAGTCACCTAGGTATTCTCCCATCTTTTTGCGCAAATGCCCATTGCGGGCGTGTGCATGAGGAACAATCAATAGGTATGAACAGCACCAAAGACACACTCAACGAGGAGTCGGTTGTGATTTACACCGATGGTGCATGTTCGGGAAATCCTGGCCCTGGCGGTTGGGCATGGGCAGTGTCACCATCTGGGACTCCCCGGGGAAGTGGTGGGGAGAATCCCAGCACAAATCAGCGGATGGAGATCATGGCGGCGTTCAATGCGGTGCAGACGTTTTATGACGATCCCCGAAGAATTGTGATTGTGTCGGACTCCAATTATGTGGTGAAGTGCTTCAACGATGGCTGGTGGCGTGGGTGGCATGCCAGAGGATGGAAAAACTCCCAACGTCAACCTGTTGCAAACCGTGATCTTTGGGAGCCATTTATTGATCTGGTGAACACGCGCGGCAATGTGGAATTTGCATGGGTAAAAGGTCACAGCGGTGACCCCATGAATGACCTTGTTGATTCGCTTGCCGTGGAACACACCATCACTCGATAGGCACGTTTTGCGGGTGTTCGGCGGTTCGGCTAGGTGGTAGGGCACATTGTTGCGTAGCCTGACCACATGGATATTTCAGGCGTCAGCGCAATAGTTACAGGTGGAGCATCAGGAATTGGTGCAGCCACAGTTCGTCTCCTCGCTTCAGGTGGGGCAAAGGTCGTCATTGCCGACCTGGACCGTCAAAAAGACACAGGTGAAGCACTTGCAAAAGAAGTGGGCAATGCAGTTTTCTGTGCAGTTGACGTCACTAAGACTCAAGACATCATCAATGCAGTGGAAATGGCTAAGTCCATGGGTCCATTGCGCGTGTTGGTGAACTCTGCCGGTATCGGTTGGGCACAGCGCACCATTGGCAAGGACGGCACATATGAGTCCGCTGCCAATATTGATGCTTTCAAGAAAGTTATTGAGATCAACTTGATTGGCACCTTCGATGCCATTCGTATTGCAGCAACTGCAATGAGCCAGACTGAGCCCCTTGAAGATGGCGAGCGCGGAGCAATTGTCAACATTGCATCTGTTGCTGCATTCGATGGACAGATTGGTCAGAACGCATACTCGGCATCAAAAGGTGGCGTTGTAGGCATGACTCTTCCCGTTGCGCGTGACCTCGCAGCTGTAGGCGTACGTGTGAACACAGTTGCTCCTGGACTCATCGATACTCCCATTTACGGAAGTGGCGACCAGAGCGAAGCGTTCAAGGCACAACTTCAAAAAGGTGTGTTGTTCCCACAGAAACTTGGCAAGCCTGCACAGTTGGCTTCCATGGTTATGGAGTGCATCACTAACAGCTATATGAATGCTGAAACCATCCGCGTGGACGGTGGCATTCGTATGCCGCCTAAGTGAGCATCTTTTTTCACAACAATCCGTTCATTCCCTTTGATGAGAATGAGCAAGACCTCAACGATTCCCCGAGTGAAAACTCGGGGAATCGTCATTGTGTGTCCATAGCGCAAGATTTTCTTCCCACAGCAGTTGATGCTGCACGTTTACGTGTGGGCGCAAGGCCATTACCTCTTCATCAGTGGGTCTCACAATGGGACGATGATTGGGAGCCCACGCTTGCGATGAAAAAATCACTCATCACACGGCGACCCACCGAAGTCATTGGTGCCATAGGGGACGTCTCTGAGGCATGTGATGAAGTGGCCACTCATGTATTGGGATCACTTGGCTATTCACCCACGAGTGAGAGTGGGCTTGATGCGTTAATTGATACCGCTCTACAAGTGGCCGACGATCTGTGCATTCTGCTGCCCGATGACAATGGCGTGCCTCGCTTATCCGCCGGGGTGGTGTGTGCACCCAATAGATGGCGCCTTGCAGAAAAACTTGGTGGCGACATGGCTGAGATTCATCAGCCTGTGGCGCGTTATGACACAGACCTTCACAATCCCGTGCGCGCAATGCTGGCACGCATTGCTGTGGAACGACCCGTGTGGCGCACCAACTGGGGAATCTCAAATTGTGCGGCACTTTTTCAACCAGATACTCCGCCAGCTACGCCCAATATGGATCCAAGTGATTTGTGGTTTCGAGTGGAGTGGCAGACATTACGGCGCCTGCCTTTGACGGGTGCAATCTTGTTCACCATTCGCACCTACTCCGAGAAGATGTCAGATTTCATGGAACGTGACTACGCAGTGGTGCATGAAGTTGCCGATGTCATAAACAAGATTCCCGAAAATGTGGCTGTCTACAAGAGCATTGCGCCATATCGAGAAGCACTTTTTGCCTATCTCGAAACGCGTTAGGAATTGTGTTTACGTGGTGTAATCGGCATTGATGCGGACATAGCCGTCCGTTAGGTCGCATCCCCACACTGTTGCGCTGTGCGATCCCGTATTCAATGAGACATGAATACGCACTTCATCGCCCTTCATATATGCACTGAGCGCTTGTAGTCCTGCTTCATCGACTTGATGCGGGAATACCTCTTGTGTTCCAAATCGAATCACGACATTGTCCTGTGTGATGTCGATGTATTCATGGCATTTGCCAATTGCCATTGCAACACGACCCCAGTTGGGATCTGCACCGTGAATTGCAGTCTTTACAAGCGGTGAGTTCACAATGGATTTCGCAACTGTTTTTGCTTGTGTGTAGTCACGTGCGGCATCGACACACACCTCAATGAGCGTTTCGGCACCTTCGCCATCTCGCGCAACTTGCTGTGTGAGGCTCAACAACACAGTGTGCAGTGCATGTTCAAATGCACCATGATCAACGGGGCCTGCTTTGCCGCTTGCGATGATGATGGCAGTGTCGCTTGTTGATGTATCGGTATCGACAGATACACAATTAAGTGTGTGATTAATGACCGAGCGAAAACTGCGGTCAAGATCTTGGGCAGAAATCTGGGCATCGGTAAACACCATGGCAATCAATGTGGCCATGTCGGGTTCAATCATTCCCACACCTTTGGCAACACCTACAACTCGTGCAGACGAACCCGCAACGGTGGCTTCGGCGATTTTG
>JBIKSB010000059.1:0-6252 GCA_044348855.1 Ilumatobacteraceae bacterium
CTAGATCTCATTGCACGCATTGGTGCGATGCCGCTTCCTCCATATATTCGCGGATCATTGAAAGATCAAGATCGGTATCAGACGGTGTATGCAAACAAGCCTGCGAGCGCTGCCGCTCCTACTGCAGGATTGCATTTCACTGAAGAACTCTTAGCCAGAATTCGTGAAACGGGAGCCGCAATCATGTCGGTTGAGTTGATTGTGGGTCTTGACACCTTCAAGCCAATCTCTACGGATAACCCGCTAGATCACGTGATTCATTCAGAGTTTTACAGCGTGAGTCAAGAAGTAGTGGATGCATGCAAGCAAGCTTCACGTGTCATTGCGATTGGAACGACTGCAACTCGTGCACTGGAGTCAGTCTTCACAACAGGAGAGTTAACCGGGCGCACTAATTTGTTCATCACACCTGGCTATTCGTGGAAGATTGTTGATGTGATGTTGACCAACTTTCATATGCCCAAAACATCGCTCTTGTTGATGATTGGATCTTTCGTGGGAGACCGTTGGCGCGACTTGTATGAATTAGCTGTATCAGAGAAATATCGTTTTCTCTCCTTTGGTGATGCGATGTTCATTTCGCGTAAATCGGAGAACGCATAAATGTTTCCTGTGATTCACGAATCGACTGCCACGGCAGGAAATGCACGTACCGGATTTGCCACTACGCATAGAGGTACATATCAGACACCATGTTTTATGCCCGTGGGAACACGAGGCGCCATCAAATATCTCAGCGCACGTGACTATGCCGAACTAGGTGCGGAAATTGTTTTGGGCAACACATACCATCTCATGTTGCGCCCTGGTGCAGAACTTGTGGACTCATTCGGTGGCCTCGGAAAATTTTCTGGCTGGGGTGGTCTGACATTGACTGACTCGGGTGGATTTCAAGTTTTTTCACTAGACCCCAAAGTGAACGACGAAGGTGTGGTCTTCAAATCCACCTACGACGGGTCGTACCATCGCTTTACGCCAGAGATTGCGGTGGACACTCAAGAAAAACTTGGTGCCGACATTCAGATGGTTCTTGACGTGTGCGTCTCACTTCCTGCTGAAACACAGGTTGTGCGTCAAGCACTGGAGCGAACCAGCGACTGGGCTCAACGTGCAAAAAACGTTCATCGTCGTACAGATCAATCCTTGTTCGGCATTGTGCAAGGCGGGGTGGATGCGTCCATGCGTGCCGAGAGCGCCCGTCGTACTGTGGACATTGGTTTCGATGGATACGGAATTGGTGGTCTCTCGGTGGGAGAATCACGGGCAGAGATGGTCGATGCCATTGGGGCCTGTATTGGGGAACTTCCCAAAGATCGCCCTCGTTATCTCATGGGTGTAGGTGACCCAGCCTCACTGGTCGAAGCAGTAGCACTAGGTGTTGATCAATTTGATTGCGTTTTGCAGACTCGTCTGGGTCGCCATGGCACAGCACTGACATCTGAAGGAAAACTGCAGATTAAAAATGCACGTTTTGCAGAGTCCGAGGAACCGCTAGATGCCTTGTGTTCATGTTGGGTATGCGGTACGCATTCCCGGGGTTACATCCGCCACCTCATGCAAGTGGGCGAGCCCACGGCGGCGCGTTTGGTGTCTGTTCATAACGTGGCCTGGACCATCGCCTTGATGACACAGATGCGGGAGGCCATTGCGCAAGGGACTTTTGACGCAATGCGGCAAAGTGTGCTCGATATCTGGGGTTAGGAAATAGGCCGCCGCGGGCCTGTCGTGGCTAAGATTGCCGACTGTGATTGCAATACTTTTGGCCTCCGAATCAAGTTCTAGCGAGAGTGGTAGCCCACTTTTCACTTTGGTGTTTTTCGGTGCGATTTTTGGTGCCATGTACTTCCTGCTGCTTCGGCCACAGCGTCGTCGTCTCAAGGAGACCCAAGCGCTGCAATCGTCGCTTGCGGTGAACGACGAAGTCGTACTCAATTCCGGAATTTATGGCTACATCACGGCAATCGAAGACGACGTGCTGTGGGTGGATATCGCTGATGGTCATGGTTCAGAGAGAATTGAGATTCGGGTCGCACGGGGATCAGTGGCGCGAAAGACTGCACCTCCTGCTGAGACCGATCAGAAGAAGAAGTAATTCTTTATGTCCACACGTCGGCTGTGGGCCGTACTTCTCTTATTCACGGTTGTTGTCAGTGGTGTTTTTGTTGCCAATATCGCAGCAGACAACACTCCTTCACTGGGCTTAGATCTTCAAGGTGGGGCCTCGGTTACCTTGACCCCAGTCGGCGAATTCGAAGCGGGTGCACTTGATGCGGCCGTGGAAGTCATTCGTCGCCGCGTTGACTCCATTGGAGTAGCTGAGCCTGAAATTATTCGTCAGGGCAACACAGTTGTGGTGAATTTGCCCGGTGTCGAGAACCAAGATGAGGCTCTCGCTCTTATTGGTCGTACCGGAGCTGTTGAGATGCGCCCGGTGCTCAATATTGTCGAGCAAGAAAGCCCCGACAATGCACCGACCACAACTACTGGTGAACAGACCTCTACTACTTTGGCTAATCCTTCAGGTGGCGTGGGTGAGTCGCGACGATTGCCATCGACTGCAGACACAGATACATCTGTTCCTAGCGAGCCAGGTACGGGTGAGGCAGGCACGGAAGACGAAGTCCCTGTGCCGCTTGCGGCGCAGTCGGGAGTTCCGAGTGAAGAGGGCCAGGATGGTTCGGGGCTTCCGCCAGGACAGACAGTGTTGCCCGGTGCAAAAGATGGGTTGTTGTACCTTCTTGGGCCAGCCGAGGCAACCGGCGAGGTGTTTTCAAGTGATGCATCTGTGCAGGTTGACCAAGGTGCATGGGTAGTCACTGCAAACTTGCGCGGTGGCGCCAGTGGGGCAGACCTGTGGAATGCATTAGCAGCACGTTGTTTTGCAGGTGGGGCTGATTGTCCAACAAAACAAATCGCCATCATCTTGGACGGTGCAGTTATTTCGGCTCCTGTCGTGCAGGTTCCTAGCTTTTCGGGAAGCGTGCAAATCAGTGGAGACTTCACCGAGGCTGAAGCAAACGATCTTGCAAAGATTCTTCAATTTGGTGCAGTGCCAGTGGACTTCGATGCGCCCACAGTGCAGTCAGTATCTGCCACTTTGGGTAAGGACTCGCTTGATGCTGCAATTCTTGCAGGGTTATTCGGAGTGGCATTAGTTCTCTTCTTCTTGTTCGCCTATTACCGACTGCTGGCGGTGGTGGCAATCGGCGGACTTGTGGTTTCAGGCATGTTGCTGTGGTCGGTCATTGCATGGCTGTCGCGTACCAACGGTTTGGCCTTCACTTTGTCCGGAGCCGCTGGAGTCATTGTGTCCATTGGTACAGGCGCGGACTCCTACATCATGTTGTTTGAACGCCTGAAAGAAGACATTCGTGCGGGACGCACGTTGAGAAATTCTGCGGTACGTAGCTTTGAGAACTCGTGGCGCACCATCATCGTGGCCAACACTTCCACTCTTATTGGTGCAGTGATCTTGTGGTGGCTCTCCATTGGCTCAGTACGGGGTTTCGCATTTTTCTTAGGGCTCTCTTCATTAACCAGCATGATTGCGGTGTACTTTTTCACTCGTCCTGCCGTTTTGTTGATCGCAAATTGGCATCGTTTGAATGCGCGTGGGGTGCTTGGCGTGAAGTCATCTCAAGTTCTCGGAGGTGAGAAGTCATGATTCGCAAACTGTTCCGTGGCGAAAATACTTACAACTTCTACGGTCGCCGAAACATCGGATTTGCTGCGTCAATTGTGCTCCTCGTTGTGTCTGTGGGCTCGCTCTTTTTTAGTGGACTCAATCTGGGAATCGACTTCCGAGGCGGCGTGGCGTTTGAAGTTCCCGCAACTGGCGAGTTGAATGTGTCCTCTGCGCGAGATGTATTGAATGCAGAAAATGTTCCCACTTCGGGCGTGAAGATTCAAACATTGACATCTGCTACTGAGGAGCGAGTACGAATTCAGCTCAGTGACCAAGCACCAGAGGTTGTTGAAAAGTTGAAGGCGGCATTTGCTGAAAAAGCTGATGCGGATTCTTCCGATATCAGTGTGGACAAAGTGAGTTCTTCGTGGGGTCGCAGTGTGACGACTAATGCCATTGAAGCACTCGTGGTGTTCTTCATCATTGTGTCGTTATTTATTGCATGGAGATTTGAATGGCGTATGGCGGTAGGTGCATTTGCGTCTGTCGTGCACGACATTGTGTTGTCCGTAGGTGTGTATTCACTTCTTCAGATAGAAGTGACGCCAGCAACGGTGACAGCATTTCTGACAATCATGGGTTACTCGTTGTACGACACGATTGTCATCTTTGACAAAATGTCGGAAAACGAACAACGTTTTGCAGCAACCAAAGTTTCTTACGGCGACGTGATTAATGTGTCAATGAATGCAGTGCTTATGCGCTCGGTGAACACCAGTGTCTCTTCCATTCTTCCCGTCATCAGCTTGTTGTTGTTGGGTGCGGGAATTTTGGGAGCACGTGCACTCTCTGAGTTCGCAGTTGCATTGTTTGTGGGAATGCTGTTTGGTGCCTATTCATCCATCTACATCGCCGCTCCTGTTGTGGGGCTCTTGAAGGAGCGCACTGTGCGCTATTTGTCCTCTAAAGGTCAGATTTCCGTCGGGGCCGAGATGGCTCATCTCATTGCATCTGGTGCTCCTGTGGGGCGACGCGCTCATGCGCGAAATCAGGCAGCAGAACGCACTCATGCAAGTACTACAGAATCCACCCCTTCGGTGGACGCGATTCTGAGTCATCCTCCGCGCCCACGAAAGAAGTCCCGTCGCTAGTCTTGGGTTATGGCAACCGCTGATCGAGTTCTTCCCTGGAGACGACATCACAGCGCACCCATTGAGGAGCTTGCACCATTGCTGACGTCATATCGACGACGTCACCCTAAAGGTTCGGTCGCCATGGTGAATCGGGCATACGAGGCCGCACGAATCGCCCATATCAGCCAGCAGCGTTCTTCTGGTGAGGCCTACATCAATCACCCCATCGCCGTTGCGCGCATCGTTGCCGATATCGGTCTCGATGAGGTATCGCTGGCTGCTGCCTTGTTGCACGACGCTGTGGAAGACACTGAGATCACGCTTGAAGATGTGCAACGCGATTTTGGTGATGAGGTTGCAGCGCTTGTAGACGGTGTCACCAAACTTGAACGATTGCGATTTGATTCCCGTGAGGCGCAACAAGCAGCAACGATGCGCAAGATGTTGGTGGCAATGGCGCGTGATATGCGCGTGCTTGTCATTAAATTGGCAGACCGTTTACACAACATGCGCACCCTGGGCGGAGTTCCAGTGGATAAACAGCAGCGAGTCGCTCAGGAAACTCTGGACATCTATGCACCCCTTGCCAATCGATTAGGCATGCAGGAAGTGAAACAGCAATTAGAAGATCTGTCATTTGCAGCCTTGTATCCAAAGCGCTTCGCCGAACTTGACCACATGGTCATATCGCGAACACCAGAGCGCGATGTGTATCTCGCCAAAGCCATTGCCGAGGTTCGTTCCCGTTTGCGAGAAGTCAACATTGATGCAGAAGTGACTGGTCGCGGGAAGCATCTGTGGAGTATTTACGAAAAAATGATTCAAAAGGATAAAGATTTCGATGAAATCTTTGATCTAGTGGCCATACGAATCATTGTGGACAATGTGCGCGATTGTTACGGCGCGCTTGGATCAATCCATGGCAAATGGCGTCCGGTTGTGGGCCGCTTTAAGGACTACATCGCCATGCCGAAGTACAACTTGTACCAATCGCTGCATACGACTGTGATTGGGCCAGGTGGAAAACCACTCGAGGTGCAGATCCGCACCAAAGAAATGCATGAACGCGCTGAATGGGGAGTGGCAGCTCACTTTTCGTACAAGCAAGGAACGGATTCTGGTGACTCTGATTGGCTCAATCGGATTATTGATTGGCAAGCCGATATTTCTGACCCGAATCAATTCATGGCAGACCTCAAGAGCGACTTGGAGCAAGAAGAAGTATTTGTCTTCACGCCGAAAGGTCGAGTGGTTACTCTTCCGGTGAACTCCACTCCGGTTGATTTCGCCTACGCAGTGCACACCGAAGTGGGGCACTCATGTGTGGGAGCCAGAGTGAACGGTCGATTGGTTTCACTTGATGCACGATTGTCATCTGGTGACACCTGTGAGATTTTCACGTCCAAAGTGGAAGGTGCAGGTCCCTCGCGCGATTGGTTGGGTTTTGTCCAGTCCACGCGAGCACGTACGAAGATCAAGGGTTGGTTTACGCGT
>JBIKSB010000060.1:0-6123 GCA_044348855.1 Ilumatobacteraceae bacterium
TATCGGTAAGAGGCGACCCTTGCACAGTGCAATAAAAACCCCGCAAATTCCTTATTTCACAAGCGAAAACTTCTTCTCCCTACCTTTGATTCACATGTGCACCTGTGACATACTGCACAGATGACCAAGGGGGAGGACATGAGCGGTGAACACATCTGTGCCTGACACGCCATTGCTTGAAGTTGAAAATTTGAGCACCACATTTATGACTCCGCGCGGCCCGTTACCTGCTGTTGAGGGAGTAAATCTCACATTGCATAAAGGCCAGACCTACGGACTTGTAGGAGAGAGTGGATCTGGAAAGACCGTCTTTTCTCGTTCGATGTTGCAACTCAACGTGTCATCAAATGTGCAGACAACTGGCAGCGTGAAATTTCAAGGTGAAGAGCTTCTCACCAAGACACGCAAAGAAATGCAATCTATTTGGGGCAAAGAAATCTCCATGGTGTTTCAAGACCCCATGACATCACTGAACCCAGTGATCAAAGTGGGAACACAAGTCATTGAACACATTCGACATCACCTTGGATTGGGCAAGAAAGAAGCACGCGAGCTGGGCATTGAGTTGTTGCGCAGTGTGCAGATTCCAGAACCAGAAGCACGCATGGATGTGTATCCGCATGAATGCTCCGGTGGAATGCGCCAAAGAATTTGTATTGCTATTGCCCTGGCATGTGGATCCAAACTGCTCATTGCAGACGAACCCACCACGGCACTTGACGTCACAGTGCAACACCAAATTTTGAACTTGCTCGACTTTCAGCGTCGTGATCGCGACATGTCCATGGTGTTAGTTACACACGACTTGGGTGTGATTGCAGGTCGTGCAGATCATGTTGCAGTGATGTACGCAGGACGCCTTGTTGAAGTAGCCGATACAAAGACATTGTTCGCTGCACCAAAGATGCCCTACACCGAGGCACTGCTTCGATCCATTCCTCGCATGGATCAACCAGCACACACTCGTTTGTTGTCTATTTCTGGTCGCCCACCCGACTTGGTGAATGCTCCGAAGGGATGTGCCTTCGCTCCACGTTGTGCATATGCACAAGAACAGTGTGAAAATGAACGACCACCTCTTACTACTCATGCAGATGGAAGTCAGTCGGCGTGTTGGATTCCTTTGGGAACTCCAGCATCACGCGATGCGTTAGAGAAGAACTTGTCCGCGGGTCGCCCACAGACTCTTGCGATGCAAGGCGTCGCACCGATTACAAGTGAGGTGAAATAAATGGCTGGTACAGGAAAAGCACATTTGCGCGGAGAAGGCGCCGTGCTCACAGTGGAAGATCTCACAGTTGAGTTCCCTGTAGGTGGTGGGCGCAAGGTACGTGCCGTCAGTGGAATCAGCATTGATCTCATGCCAGGAGAAACCTTGGGAATCGTGGGCGAATCTGGTTGTGGTAAGTCCACAACGGGTCGTGCAATCTTGCAGCTTCCACGTCCTACAAGTGGATCAGTTGTTCTCGATGGTGTTGATCTCACAAAGTTGAATGATGCAGACATGCGCGAGCAGCGCACTGACATTCAAATGATCTTCCAAGATCCCATTTCGTCGCTCAACCCACGTCGTCGCATTAAAGATGTAGTTGCAGAACCATTGCGCGTCTGGGGACCAAAAGACAAAGACGAGCAATACAAGATTGTGCGCGAAACACTCGAGGCAGTGGGTCTCGATGCTGATCTCGTAGGCGAGCGCCGCCCACACGAATTCTCTGGTGGTCAGTGCCAACGCATTTCTATTGCACGTGCTTTGGTGTTGAATCCAAAGGTCATCATCTGTGATGAGCCAGTGTCTGCACTCGACGTGTCGGTGCAAGCACAAATCTTGAACCTGTTGGAGGACCTGAAGGCCAAGTACGGCATCACATTGATCTTTATTGCACACGACTTAGCAGTTGTGAAAAACGTGAGCGATCGCGTTGCAGTGATGTACTTGGGCAAGATGTGCGAAGTGGCAAGCAGCGAAGCGTTATATGCCAAGCCTGCACACCCCTACACAAAGTTGTTGTTGGGTTCTGTTCCCGTAGCAGACCCCACACAAGCACCGGATGCAAGTGCGGAATTATCGGGAGAATTACCATCACCCACGGCACCACCAAGTGGTTGCCGATTCCGCACTCGTTGTCCGATCGCAACAGATCGTTGCGCTCAAGAAGAACCACAATTGCAAGAAGTTGCAGTTGGTCATTATGTCGCGTGTCATTACCCACAACAGTGAGATGACACACAAAGGTCGGGAAATACCCGAAAACACAACCCAGGAGGGGGATCAAATGAGAAAGCGGACTACAAAGCAGTTCGTTGCTGCTCTCATCGGCTCCGCGGCGCTGCTTTTGGCAGCCTGTGGCGGCGGTGATGGCGGATCCAGCGGTGGTGGTGATGGAGATGAAGGCAAGCCAGTCATTGGCGGGTCGATCAGTATCGGTCTTGAGGCCGAAGCTACTGGTCTCCGTCCATGGGAGGACTCGTGTTCAGCACCTTGTTACACCATCATGACAACCATCTACGACAAGTTGATGGAAGGAAGCAGCGAGGGTGGCTATGCGCCATACCTAGCAGAGTCACTTGAGCCCAATGAAGGACTCAACGAGTGGACACTGAAGTTGCGCGAGGGCATCAAGTTCCACAATGGCGTGGAGTTGACATCACAAACCCTTGTTGACATGTTTGAAATTCAGAAGACCGGTGCTGCAGCATCGTCCACAATTACCTCAAATGGTTTGACATCAGTTGAAGTAGTGGATGAGTTGACAGTGGTCTACAAACTGTCGAAGGCATACGCTTCATTCCCAGCAGACCTCGAGCGCGCAGGTCTTGGCATGGTGTTTGAGCCCGCAGCAGCTGCTGCTGACTCTGACGGCTTCAGCCGTGCACCAGTGGGAACTGGACCATTCACCATTCAGACTCGTGACCCAGACAACCAAACAGTTGTTGTAAAGAATCCTGACTATTGGCGTGAAGATGCCGATGGCAACAAGCTTCCTTACCTCGACCAAGTGACCTTCCGTCCAATCCCGGATGAAGGAACACGTTTGGACTCAGTGGCATCAGGAACAGTGAACATGGGCCAGACACTTCGTCAGGCAACAATTCGTGACGCACGTGCAACTGCAGGTGTTGTAACTGTTGAATTCCAAGGCAATAACACCGGTGGTGGTTTCTTCAACACCAAGGTTGCTCCATACGATGACGTTCGCGTACGTATGGGTCTCAACATGGCAAACAACCAGGAAGCTGTGATTGTTGCATTGGGTGGCGAGGGCATTAGCTCACCTGCTACTCAGTGGTTCAGCCCAGACAGCCCATGGTGGTCACAAAAAGCTGCAGATTCGTATCCTAAGTACGACATTGCTGCTGCAACTGCCAAGTTGAAGGAATACGTTGACGATCCTGCACGTAGTGACGGAAAGCCAGCAGGCTCCAACATTGCAGTGACACTTTCTTGCCCACCAGACCCCACCTTGATTGCAGCAATGCAAGTGGTGTCCGAAGGCTGGAAGGCAACTGGATTGGTTGACGTTGAGTTGACACAGTTCGACCAGGCCACACACATCAACAACGGCATTCAGGACAACACCTTTGCCCATTGTTGGCGTTGGGGCGGCGAAGGCGACCCACAAGCTGGAGTAGCAGGATTCCTTGCTGACCCCGCAAAAGCTGTGGGCAACTTCACCAACTGGGAAGGCGAATCAGCTGCTGCAGCAATTGCTGCAATGGAAGAAGCAGGAAAGACCATCGATCCTGCAATCCGTAAAGCTGCATACGAGACAATCATGATTGAAATGAACACCAACGCAGTGACCTGGTACTCCGGTCACACCGCAACGGCGTTCATTACTCAGCCAACCATTAAGGGACTCAACTCCTGGACTCTGCCAAGCGGAGTTAAGGGCGTGGGCTTCCCTGGCGGCGAAGGCCGTATCTGGGGCGTGTGGGTCGCTGCTTCTTAATCGAAGCTGACTCTTTCATCCCATGAACCTGGTGGTCTGTGGGTCGTACCTTGTGGTACGGCCCACAGCACCCACCTCACTACGTATCCATCTACATATTTAGATTTCTTTGATTAGGGAGGCACCCGAATGGTGAAAACACTTGGACTCCGACTTGTGCGGCTGTTGGCAACGGTGTTTGCCGTGTCTTTCCTCACCTTTTTTATGACAAGCCTTCTGCCAGGCGACCCGGTTGACACCATCATCCCGCCAGGCATTGGTGAACGCGACGAGGCTCTCGTCGCACAGATTCGTGAAGACCTCGGCCTCGACGATCCATTTATCGTGCGATATGGCAATTGGATTACCGATGTCATGCAGGGAGATTTTGGTAAGTCATATGTGACTGACCAACCCGTACTTGACGAAATCACTGCTCGACTTCCCGTGACTGCAGAACTGGCAATTGTTGCTGTGTTCATGTCAGTGTTTCTCGCGATTCCCTTGGGAATTGCAAGTGCCTATAAACAAGGCAAAGCCATCGACAACTCCATCTCGGCAGTGGTGCAATTTCTTCTCTCCGTTCCACCGTTTGTGGTCGGTATTTTTCTTATCTGGGGCGTGGCCCTTCAAGCAGGTCTGTTACCGGCAACGGGATGGACGCGATTAACCGAAAGTTTGACGGGCAATATTGAGTCCGTCATTCTTCCTGCATCAGCACTTGCACTGTCACAGTTGGCCGTGTTTACACGCCTTGTGCGCGCAGACATGATCTCTACATTGCAAGAGAACTACGTGTTGTCTGCCCGCGCAAAAGGACTCACCGACAGTTACGTTCTGTTCCGCCATGCATTCCGGCCAAGTTCGTTGAGCTTGATCACCGTGGTGGGACTCAACATCGGAGCGCTTCTTGGCGGCACCGTTGTAATTGAACAACTCTTCGCAGTACCTGGTCTTGGCCGAAAACTTCTTGAAGCGATTAACACTCGAGACATCATCGTGGTGCAGGGAATTGTTCTCTTCATCTCGGCGATTTACGTCATTATCAACACCGCGGTTGACCTCATCTACATGGTGGTCGATCCTCGAATCAGGATTAAGTCAGCATGAAATTTGTGAAGAATCCCTTTCCTGCAATGTGGCGCCTCTATCGCTCCATGCCTCTGACCGTCAAGCTTGGAACAATTTGGATTGTCGCAATAGTGGTGGCAGCAATCTTTGCTGACTTTTTGCCGTTGAAGGATCCCAACTATCAGGGCTTCATCATGGGCGAATCAAAAGTGAACGAAGGCCCATCCTTTAAGCACCTCTTGGGTACTGATGACCTCAGTCGAGACCTTCTCTCTCGCATTGTTTACGGTGCACGCGTGTCATTGACTGTGTCATTCGTTGCTGTTGTGGCAGGAACTGCAATCGGCGGATTCCTGGGTGCACTCGTGGGTTACACCCGCGGAAAAGTGGAAGCAGCTGTAATGGCCACGGTGGACGTCATCTTGGCGTTCCCCGGTTTGGTGTTGTTGCTCGCTTTGGTCACCTTCATGCAAACACGAAGCCTGTTCGTCATCTCGGTGATTGTGGGCTTCTTGTCCATTCCGCCATACACACGTGTTGCACGTGCAAACAGCTTGTCAATCTCGCGCCGCGAGTTTGTACTTGCCGCACGAGCAATTGGTACACCACGTCGAACGGTGTTGTTTCGTGAGGTGATTCCCAACGTGCTTCCCAGCATCATGGCCTATGCCTTGGTTGCAGCAGCAGGTGTGATTGTGCTGGAGGGATCTCTCGCATTCTTGGGTCTTAGCGTGCAGCCACCTACACCTACATGGGGTGGAATGATTAACCAAGCGCGTAAAGACATCAAACTCACGTTGTTCCCCGTAATGGTTCCCTCGGGTGCCATGGTGTTTACAGTGCTTGCGCTGAACACAGTGGGTGACTGGGTGCGTAAGCGCGGTCAAGTGCGCGGAGCTGCTCTGTAGTCTTTGCCACCATGGCACAACTAGATGTAGACGGGGATTATCTCGTCGTGCGCTTGGGCATCATTGATGCAATGTTGAGCATGCGATCTACGATGCGTTTTCCGTTGACGTCAGTGAAGAATGTGTACGTAGACCCCGTGGCGGGCGAGGAACCTAAAGGGTTTAGAGCGCCTGGTACTGCCATTCCGGGCACACTCACAAAGGGCACTTTT
>JBIKSB010000061.1:0-6122 GCA_044348855.1 Ilumatobacteraceae bacterium
GTCAGCAGTGGGGTTCATCGCACCGGTGTAGTCAGTGGGATTGGAGACATCCACAGACGCAAAGAATCCATCGTGGCGACCCATGACCTCTGGTCCAACTCCAGTGAATGCATCCATAAATGAACGCACCAGCCCCACACCATCTTCAAGCATGGGATAGTCACCGTATGTGTCAGCGCCAGGTAACAACACATCTGCGACAAGATAAAACTCATCTGCGAGATGAATGGGCTGACGACCCAACACCGACGCAAAACGGTGTTGCCATTTCTCCACAATCTCAATTACTTGGCGTGCTTCATCTGGAGTGTGTACCCGCATACGCGACTCGGTATTGAAACGGGAGAGACCAAGTGGCACCAAAGCAATGGATTCAATCTGAGGATACGTCTCCAACAATCCCGCCAAGGTGTTGTCCAATACTTCCCCATCATTCACACCTGGACACACCACAATTTGCGCACGGATGTCGATTCCTTCTTCCAACATCACACGCATCCATCGCAGGCTGAGTCCACCTCGCACATTGCGCAACATGTCAGATCGCACTTGTGGGTCGGTTGAATGCACACTTACATACAACGGAGAAAGTTTTTCATCAATGACCCGCTCCAAATCAGATTCGGTAAAACGAGTCAAGGTAGTGAAATTGCCGAAAAGGAAACTTAAGCGATAATCATCATCCTTGACATAGAGACTGCGCCGCATGCCTTTGGGCAACTGATAAATGAAACAGAACTCACAGTGGTTGTCGCATGTATGAATCCGATCGAAGACTGCCGACGAAATAGACACCCCAAGTGGCTCCCCAGGAGCTCTCACTATATGAATATCGAGAGAGTCGCGACCTCTCACAACGTGGAGGTCCACTTCATCATCATCAACCAGACGGTGCCATTCAAGAATGTCGCGAGGGATAACTCCATTAACCGTAACGATTCGGTCTCCTGGAGTGAGCCCGTAACGTGCGCCTGCCGAGGCCTCTAACACCTCTGAAATCTCAGGCAAGGAGTCCACGGGCGTTTTCACCCGTCACAGGCTATCGCTGACCTAGTTAGGTAGTCTGACATCGTCACTATGACTGTCGACAAAGTTCTTCTCGCTTCTCCCCGTGGCTTTTGTGCCGGTGTAGAGATGGCCATCAAAGCCTTGGCGTGGATGGTGCGATCGTTTGATGGGCCCGTGTACTGCTACCACGAGATTGTGCACAACAAAATCGTCGTGGATCGCTTTATCGATAAAGGCGTCATCTTTGTCGACTCGATAGATGAAGTACCCGAAGGTGCACCCATCATGTTGTCCGCACATGGATCACCTCCTGAAGTAGTTGCTGCGGCTCGCGCTCGTGGAAGCTATGTCGTTGATGCTGTGTGTCCACTAGTTACAAAAGTGCACCATGAAGTAAAGACTCGCGCCGGAAAAGGTTTCCACATTGTCTATGTCGGCCATGAGGGTCACGAAGAAGCCGTGGGCACAATGGCTGTGGCACCAGAGGCCATCTCACGCGTGGAATCAATTGATGAAGTTCACGCGCTCCCAGTTTTTGACAAACCTGTCGCAATGCTCGCTCAAACAACTCTGTCTCATCGCGAGTGGAGTGAAATTGCCGTTGAGGTAAAGCGCCGCTTTCCCGATGTCTGGACGCCAGGAAGAAGTGACTTGTGTTTTGCTACCACAAATCGTCAGTCCGCACTTCTCACGATTGCACCAAAGGTTGATGCCTTCATAGTGATTGGATCGGCCAATAGTTCGAACACACGTGCACTTGAACAACTCGCCAGAGAAGCTGGATGCGCGCAGGTGTTTCGCATCAACTCTGCACAGGAACTCCCTCATACACTTCACGGAGTCATTGGAGTAACAGCGGGTGCATCTGCCCCCGAAGAACTTGTTGAAGAAGTTTTGGCGCACCTCTCACCACGCGATGGCGTAGAAGAAGTATTCGTCACAGATGAAGATGAATACTTTCCCCCACCACGCAATATTCGCGATCTTCAAGCCGCCATTGACACTGCAATTACCGCAATGTCGGGTGCATCGGTGATGTCCACCCCTGGAATGGATGACCGCCTACTTGCAGCGAGCACCGTTCTTGAGGCACTCTCTGAGTCATGATTTCTCCCACAATTGACTCCGTTCGCATCTTTCTCCATGTGCTTGCCGTGGCCGTATGGGTGGGTGGACAGATCATGCTTGCAGGAATCGTTCCTGCCTTGAGGACAAGTGCTCCGCAGTCCATGCCGGTAGTTGCACGTTCTTTTGCCCGTATCGCTTGGCCTGCAATGGTCGTGGTGGTTTTTACTGGCATGTGGAGCCTGGGCAGCATCAACGTGGCCGACCAAAGCAGTGCCTATCTCGCCACCTTTGGCATCAAGATGCTTCTTGTGGGTCTTGCCATAATTGCCACAATCGTGCACTCAGCCGGCACATCAAAGGCATCTAAGGCCATAGGAGGCGCAGTAGGTCTGCTTACTTCGCTTCTTGCGGCGTACGCAGGAATTCTGATGTCACACGTGGGCTAAAGCCCACGGCGCTAGTTGCGTGGAACTTTGCTCCATGCAACATCGCGGTCTACGCGGACATCGCCTGGCAAACCAAGGATGCGCTCACCAAGGATGTTCTTCATCACTTCTGTGGTTCCGCCTTCAATGGAGTTTGCACGTGAACGCAAGAATGCCTTCTGAATTCCGTCAAAGCTCATTGCAGTTTCTGGACGCACCATCTCATAAGAGCCGTACAACATTCCCTCTGCACCCATCAGGCCAATAGTGAATTCATATACGGCCTTATTCAGGTTGGCGCTCTCCATCTTGCCGATGGATCCTTCTGGACCAGGTGCACCCATGCGACGCTGCGCGTTCGCGCGAATGTTGGTGAGACGATGCACTTCAGCACGAATCCACAACTTCATCAATTCATCACGTGATGCATCATCTTGCATCTCTGTGGGAATGGCTTTCCAGGTCTTGACTGCGTGTGCAATTGCACCAGTTCCCTTTTGTGGAATTGCACCACCGATAGAGACACGCTCGTTCATCAATGTGGTCAAACTCACGCGCCAGCCGTCACCAGGCTTACCCAACATCTCTGCATCGGGAATACGTACGTCGGTGAAGTACACCTCGTTGAACTCTGCCTCACCGGTCATCTGACGCAATGGACGAATCTCGACGCCAGGTGCCTGCATGTCCACTACAAATGCGGTCAGACCTGCGTGCTTGACAGCCTCGGCATCGGTACGAACAACCAACAGACCCCAACGAGACAGGTGAGCCAAGGTGGTCCACACCTTTTGTCCATTACAGATCCACTCTTCGCCGTCCTTGACGCCCTTGGCAGACAAACCTGCGAAGTCTGAACCCGAACCTGGCTCAGAGAACAACTGGCACCACACTTCTTCACCGGTGAACAAAGGACGCAGGTAGCGAGACTTCTGTGCCTCACTTCCCCACTCCACAACGGTGGGTCCGCACATGCCGTGACCAATGGGGTTACGCATTACTGGATTAGGTGCACCTTGTGCGTACAGAACTTCGTTCACAGTTTTCTGCAACTTGGGCGATACACCCAAGCCACCATGTCCAACGGGGAAATGCACCCACGCAAGTCCCTTGTCAAACTGTGCACCGAGAAACTCGATGGCAGAGACTTTGCTTGGTGGAAACTCCGCCAGCAACTCTTTGGCCATTTCGGCAATACGTACTTCATCGATTGTGGATGTATCAACAACGCTCATCGCGGGTCCCCTTATTCAAGACGTGAGTGGATGCCTCTTGAGCAAATAATAGGTCTCCCAGTAGCCCTCTCACCTCATGCAAGGACCAGTTTTCGCCCCAAGGTGACTATGACCTGTGTCATTCACTAGTTTGTGTCCATGTACCCAGGAGTATTCGCCCAGTCCAAGCCCGATTTTCCCGCTGTGATCCAAGCCGAGACCGGCGAGATCACCACATACGGCCAGCTCCATGAGCGCGCTGTGCAGTTGTCCAATGTCTTGCGTAGCGCCGGACTCGAGCCTGGCGACCACATTGCGTTGTGCATGGAAAATCACCCTCGATATCTCGAAGTGATTTGGGGTTGCCATTACGCCGGCCTGGTCTACACGGCATGTTCCAGCCGACTCACACGCGCAGAGCTCACATACATCATCAATGACTGTGCAGCGAAGGGATTCATCACTTCGAAGTACAAAGCAGACCAAGCCCTCGAGATCGCAGGCGACATTCCGAACGTTTCGGTGCGATTGATGCTGAGTGGCACGGTTGATGGATACGACTCATACGAAGACACCGTTGCTGCAGCCTCGACTCAACCACTAGACAACATGCTCGACGGTGTGGACATGTTGTATTCAAGTGGAACAACAGGAATGCCAAAAGGCGTCTCGCGTCCATTCCCAGGCACACCATTGGGCACCGCAACCGGACTTTCACAACTTCTCACCGTGGGCTTGTTCCAATTCAACGAAAACATGGTGTATCTCTCGCCTGCGCCGCTGTATCACGCAGCACCTCTTCGTTTCAACATGTCTGTTCATGGAATTGGTGGAACCACCGTTGTGATGGAACATTTCGATGCGGAGAACTATCTCAAGTTCGTAGAGAAGTACAAGGCCACTCATACTCAAGTAGTGCCCACCATGTTTATTCGCATGCTGAAACTTGATGAAGCAACACGCACCAAGTACGACGTGTCAACACTTATTGCGGCAATCCATGCTGCGGCGCCATGTCCCGTGGAGACAAAGCGTTCAATGATCAAGTGGTGGGGACCCATCATTCACGAGTACTACGCCGGCACCGAAGGCAATGGATTTGTGTACTGCAATAGCGACATGTGGCTCGCTCATCCCGGCAGCGTGGGAGTAGCCATTCAGGGTGTTGTTCATATCTGTGATGAAGAAGGCAACGAAGTTCCTCAAGGAGAGTCAGGCACCATCTTTTTCGAAAGTGAAGCCTCATTCGAGTATCACAATGATCCCGAAAAGACGAAGTCCTCGCGTGACCCCAAAGGTCGCGGATGGTCCACTTTGGGAGACGTGGGCTACCTCGATGAAGACAGCTTTTTGTATCTCACCGACCGTAAGGCATTCATGATCATCTCTGGTGGTGTGAATATCTACCCGCAAGAATCAGAGAACATTTTGGTGAATCACCCCAAAGTGGTGGACGTTGCAGTGTTCGGTGTGCCCAATGAAGATTTCGGCGAAGAAGTAAAAGCTGTGGTGCAACCGGTCACCATGCCTGCAAGCGCCGAAGAAGCATCTGCGTTGGAAAAAGAACTCATTGCTTATTGCCGTGAGAACTTGGCCGATGTGAAGTGCCCTCGCAGTGTGGACTTCCGTCCAGAACTTCCTCGCCACCCCACAGGCAAGCTCTATAAGCGCATTCTCAAAGACGAATACTGGAGTGCTGCGGGTCGTTCCATTTAATGGCTCCTCATCCTTACCTCGACCACAACGGCCCGATTGCCTTTGCGCATCGCGGCGGCACATCTAGTGCTCCAGAGAATTCAATGCGTGCATTTGAACACGCATACTCGCTGGGATACCGCTACTTAGAAACAGATGTCCATGCCACGGCCGATGGAGTGTTGGTTGCATTTCACGACAATGATCTTGAACGCACCTGCGGAATAAAGAAATCCATCGCCACCTCCACATGGGCTGAACTTCAAGATGCACGCATCGATGGCACAGATCCCATTCCCACGTTGATGGACATCATGGATACCTGGCCAGATGCACGACTCAATATTGACTGCAAGTCCCCTGAGGCGTTGCAACCACTTATAGACACCATTCGAAACACCCAATGTTTTGATCGAGTATGCATTGGCAGCTTTAGCGACAAACGCTTGCAGGCAGTGCGTAAAGAATTTGGCTCAAAGATATGCACATCTATGGGGCCCAAAGAAGTAGCCCAGTTACTTGCCCGGGCAACCACTCGCGTGACCCCCTTTTCTAGCCCTGCACTAGCGGCTCAGATTCCTGTGCGACAAGGTCCTATTCCAGTGACCACGCAGCGACTCGTGGACACTGCGCATCGTCTTGGAATTGCAGTACACGTATGGACCATCGATGACCCTGTGGAAATAGCACGACTCCTCGACCTTGGAGTTGA
>JBIKSB010000062.1:0-6075 GCA_044348855.1 Ilumatobacteraceae bacterium
AGGACCATTACATATTCCCAAAACCGCATCAAGTTCTTTTCGTGCACTTGGCAAAGTGGCAAAGAAATCATTCGTGTTGAGAACCTGATCGCATCTCTCCAGTGCCGCAAATATGCGTGCTCGTGCCGGCGATTGTGTGTCAAGGTCGAGACACAAGTTAATAGTGGTGTGGAGGGCGATAGCCATCTCTTGCACTTCTGCACGGTACACACATAAGCGTGCTGTGCGAAGTGTGTACAACGGGTTCGTGGGAGCTGTTGAGGGGTCACCCATTGGGGTCGGGCCATATCCATGTTCGTGACCAGCGATGATCGGAGTTGCGGCAGCTTCAATCCACAACTCAATGACTTCACCTTTTTGATGTGTGCCGAGATGTACAACACGTCGATCTGGTTGAACAGCTTGTATGCGTGTTCCATTACGCCATGCCATTGCCTCTACTTGGAAGCCATCTCCACCACCAATAAAGCCGACATCAAGATGTGCAACAAGTGGTTTGCCTGCAAGCTCTGCGGGCACAGTCGCAGTCAAGTGAAACCAACGTGTATGCCAGGGGCGTCCCCACTTGGTTCCCAATGCAAACTTCTTTACAGGTGATGTAATTGCCTCGTGATAGTTGGGCGATGTGAAGAATTCTTCTGTTGCTCCCACATCAAAGTTGACGCCTTCTCCAAATATTCGTGGAGTAATGCGTTGGTCAAGCAGACGTTGTGCACGTTGCATTGCAGGGGCGGTCACACGATGTGCCATGTCAATGACTCCTTATGGTTCAACGATGGGGAAACTTGTCGAGACGTCATCCATGTTCCCAAAGACAACCAATAAAGCGGCAGCGTCACCCTCAAGGGTGATCTGTCCTGCTTGTATTTGGTCCATAAATGTGGTGGCTTGAATGATGATGTCGATGAAGGTGCTGCGTCGCATGGTGACCGAGACCACTGCATCTGGATCATGTCGGCCTGGGGAGTACCACAATGTGCGGTTGGAAACACCAAGAACCCACGTTTCGCCCACATCATCGAAGGTCCAGTTAATGGAGATGCGTACGCCGCCTAACTCTTCTTGTTTCATGCGTACCGAGATGGAATCAAACACTTGCTCAATAGTCATTGCGCGAAGAAGTCCACGTGCGCGTACGGCTCCCACTGTGGGGCGGGGTGGGCCTTGGCGCAGTTCTTGTGCACCCATGAGATATGCATTGCGGAATGTGGATGATTCACTCTGATACCCCAACTGCTCAAGAGCATCAGCTTGTAGTTCACGTGCTGCAGTGTTTGTGGGGTCTGCAAACACAAGATGATTCACAATCTCTACAACCCAGCGATAGTCGCCTGCGTTGAATGCTGCTCGCGCAGACGTGAGTAATGCATCGGCTCCACCTGCAAGTTGCACGTATCGCTTGCCTGCCTCAATGGGTGAGTACTTGTTGAGATTGGCCGGATTGCCGTCATACCAACTGAGGTATCTCTGGTACACAGCCTTTGAGTTGTGGACGAGATCGCCGTAGTAACCACGAGTGTGGTCATTTGCAAGAAACTCATCGGGCAAAGTGAGAGCTTCTGCAATCTCGGTAGCGACGTAGCCCTTGTTGGCCAATCGCATCGATTGGTCATGCATCCATTTGTACATGTCGCGTTGATTGCACAAAAACTCATTTGCGTCCTCATTGCCCCAACGAGGCCAGTTATGAGATGTGAACAACACATCAATCTTGGCACCAAACAGATCAATTGCTTCGTTGATGTATTTCGACCATTTCAACGAGTTACGTACCAATGCTCCGCGAATGGGGACGAGGTTGTGCATCGTGTGGCTGCAGTTTTCGGCCATGCACAATGCGCCAAGGTCAGGGAAGAAAAAGTTCATCTCCGCTGGTGCTTCTGTTTCTGGCGTTAACTGGAACACAATGCGCACGCCATCCACAACCATTTCTTGACCGGTGTAGGTGATGTCGTGTGTGGGGGCAATAAGGCCAGGTGCACCCATAGGAATGACGCCGCCAAGTCCACAGTCAATGTGTCCAGTGGGTGCAGCAGGCAACAGTGGTCCAAATTGATATGTCGCACGTCGTGCCATCGCGGGGCCTGCAATCACATTTTCACCCACGGTCTCGTGCAAGAAACCCTCTGGTGCAATCACCATGCACTTGCCTGCATCAACGTCTTCTTGAGTGGTGACCCCTAACACTCCACCGAAGTGATCAGTATGTGAGTGGGTGTAGATCACCGCAACCACAGGTTTGTGACCCACGTGGGCCGTGATGAGTTCGTATCCTGCGCGTGCAGTGGCCTCCACCGTGAGTGGGTCAATCACAATCCAGCCTGTTGCACCTTCAATAAAGGTGATGTTGGAGATGTCGTATCCACGTACCTGCCACACGCCAGGGCGCACCTCAAAAAGTCCATGGTGATTGTTCAGTTGTGCATGACGCCACAAACTGGGGTTCACAGTGTCGGGTGCAGGGTTGCCTACCGCGAGAAATGAGTAGTCATTCACGTCGCTCACCTTGCGGCCGTCCTCTTCTATGCGTCCGGTGGGATGTGATGCGATAAATCCTCGGCTTGCGCGCTCGAAATCGCCCGGGTCATGGGGGACAGTGCAGGCTTGGTTGCGCTGCTGGGTATGGGACGTTGCGGGCTTGTGTGCCTGTGTTGCGGACATGGGTGCCTCCCGAATCAGAACCGACTAGGTGACCCTAGTCAAAGACCATTCATGAGTGAATTCTCAAGTTCTCGAGTCCGCCTCTTTTGTGACAACGCTTCGAGAACTAGGGTGACATCAGACGGGCTCGCGGGCCCTAGACGACAGGGGGAGTGGCGATGCCAAAGCCGGGAATGCACTCAGGATCTGAGACCGATGACGCAATGAATCTTGCGATGTCCGAAAAGGTGATTCCACTTTTTAATGCAGTAAAGAAATTCATTGCTGAAGAAGTAGAACCAATGTCGGAGAAATTCTACGAACTGGGCGAGAACCGTGCGAATCGTTGGGATTACGCGCCAGGTCAACTTGAGCTGCTTGAAGCAGTGAAGTCCAAGGCGAAGTCTCAGGGTTTGTGGAACTTCTTTTTGCCCAACTCTGAAACTGGAGAGGGACTCTCCAACTTGGATTACGCCTACATCGCCGTGGAGTTGGGGAAGAATCCACTCGCATCTGAATCCTTGAACTGTTCTGCACCAGATACCGGCAACATGGAAGTGTTGGAGCGCGTGGGCACACGGGAACAAAAAGAGAAGTGGCTCACACCATTGATGAATGGCGAGATTCGTTCTGCTTATGTGATGACTGAGCCCGACGTGGCGTCATCCGATGCGAAGAACTTGCAGTGTCGTGCGTATCTCGATGGTGACGAATGGGTTATTAACGGAGATAAGTACTACGCCTCTGGTGCAGGTGATCCTCGTTGCAAGATTCTGATTGTCATGTTGTTGACAAGCCCCGATGGTCCGCCAAGCCGCAAGCACTCACAAATCCTTGTCCCTATGGATACTCCTGGTGTGCAGATTGTGGGACCCATGGAAGTGTTTGGCGAGGACGATGCACCACATGGTCATATGCACTTGCGTTTCAACAATGTGCGCGTGCCCAAAGAGAACATTTTGTTGGGTGAGGGACGTGGATTTGAGATTTCTCAGCTGCGCCTCGGACCTGGACGTATTCACCACTGCATGCGTTCCATCGGAGCCGCCGAGCGTGCACTTGAGTTAATGATTCGTCGTGGTCTCACTCGCGAAGCATTTGGTCGACCCATCGTTCGTTTGGGTAAGAACCCAGAAGTCATCGCAAAGGCACGCATAGAGATTGAAGCGTGTCGTCTCATGGTGTTGCGTGCTGCAAAAGCAATGGACACTATGGGTAACGCAGAAGCTCGCATTTGGGTGTCGGCTGTGAAAGCCATGGTGCCCATTCGCACATGCCAAATCATCGATGAAGCAATTCAGATGCATGGCGCCACGGGTGTATCGCAGTGGTCCCCACTTGCGCGTATGTATGCAAGCCAACGCACATTGCGCATTGCAGATGGACCCGACGAAGTGCACTGGGGTGTAGTTGCTCGCGCCGAGATCAACCGATACGAGGGTGAATCCACACCACCGAAGCCCACTGTGTATCGCGGAATGTTCTCCGGACCATCCTGATAGTTCGCAATGTATTTTTCTGCGTGGGCGAATAGCGCCCATCCTTGGACCGAAGTACGAGATTTCGTACTTGAAATAGAAAAAGTAGGTTGGGACGGCTTTTGGTATGCCGACCACTACATGCCCAATACTCCTGATGGTGAACCCATTGGTGGTGACTTCCATGAATGCTTCAGCGTGCTCTCTGGGCTTGCTGCAGTGACTCAACGTGTGCGTCTTGGTTCATTAGTTACTCCCACCACAATGAATCACCCAGCACTCATCGCAAATCGTGCAGCGACAATTGATCGCATCAGCAATGGTCGATTTGTGTTGGGCATGGGGGCTGGTTGGCAAGTGAATGAGCACAAAGCCTTCGGAATTGAATTGTTCGGCAATAAAGAACGTGTTGATCGTTTTGCCGAAGCAATTGAAATCACATCACGGATGTTGTCCGAGGAGCGAGTGTCTTTTTCGGGTGAACATTTCACGGTGACGAATGTTCCATGTGAACCTAAACCTGTGCAGAGCCCTCTGCCCATCTTGGTGGGCACAGGTGGCGCACGTATGTTGCGTCTTACCGCGCGATTTGCTCAGGAATGGAATACCTGGGGTACACCAGAGGTTGCTGGTGAAGTGCTTGCAACTTTGCGTCAGGCATGTGAGAAAGAAGGACGCGACATTGCAACCGTACGTAAGTCGGTGCAGCCGCTGTTCTTTTTCGTGAATGACGATGCAGCCGCAGAAAAACTTCGCGCCTTGGTTCCCGCCGATCGTTCCATCGTGGGTACATCTACTCAACTTGTGGATGCAGTGGGCCGTTACCAAGATCTTGGTTTTGATGAAATCTGCGTTCCAGATTTCACCCTCGGTGGTTCACCAGAACAACGCCGAGAGGCCTACGACAAATTCTGGACTGAAGTCGCGTCACACTTCCGTTAATCACCCATTTATTGGGTGAGACGAATGCGTGTCGGCGTCATCACGGCAATCGTCACACGCAGGTATGCCAATCGCATCAATGCAAGATGCGCACACCAAAATGCGTTTGCGACAGGTCAAGGTTTCACAGTTGTAAAAATCGTGCGTGGGCCCGTCGCAGTAGTCACATTCGCCAAGGATTTTGTCGTTCTTTCCGTATTCAAGACGGAGCCGTTCATCAAAGACGTACAACGAGCCTTCCCATAATCCCTTATCGCGGTATTGCTCGGCATAACGCACGATGCCGCCTTCAATTTGATACACCTCTTGAAAGCCACGATTCTTCATAATGACCGACAACACTTCGCAGCGAATGCCGCCAGTGCAGTATGTGACAACAGGTCGATCCTTTAAGTGGTCGTACTTTCCACTTTCTAATTCACGAACAAAATCTGGTGTGGTCTCGGTGTCGGGAACTATTGCATTGCGGAATCGCCCGATGCGAGCCTCAAATGCATTGCGGCCATCGAAGAACACCACGTCATCGCCACGTGTGTCCACAAGTTCATTGACTTGACTGGGCGTGAGATGAGTTCCTCCTCCAATGACACCTTCGGGGGAGACTTTGATTTCCTCGGGAACACCGAAGGTCACAATTTCATCTCGAACACGTACACGCAATCGAGGAAAATCATCTCCGCGACCTTCTGACCATTTGAAATCAATGTCTTTAAACGACTGGTATTCGCGAGTTTCGCGTACATACAGTTTCACGTTGTACAACGGGCCGCCCACAGTGCCGTTGATGCCGTCTTTAGAAATGATGATGCGCCCTTTAAGGCCTAGTCGTTCACACAACGATTTTTGCCACATCCGGATAGCAATCGGATCGGCAAGGGGAGTGAATTTGTAAAAGAGAACGATTTTGTTTTCGATAACCCTCAATTTATCGGGCATATCAATCAGGTTCGGATACCTCGATAGAGGGAATTGTGGTGGTCGAAGTAGGACGAGAAGGCATGGGAGTAGCGCGAGG
>JBIKSB010000063.1:0-6056 GCA_044348855.1 Ilumatobacteraceae bacterium
GGGAATTGCACCAATGCTGTAATCCTTACGCAACGGATGACCATCCCAGTCCTCTGGCATCAAGATGCGTGTCATGTCGGGGTGTCCATCAAAAGAAATTCCGAACATGTCGAAGGTTTCCCGCTCATGTGCCTCGGTACCGGGATGAAAATCAAACAACGAAGGAATAACGGGATCTGATTCGGGGACCTGCACACGCAATCTCAGACGTGCACGCTTCTCTAGCGACAGCAGATTCACGACTACTTCAAATCTTTCAGCAACAACTCCTACGGGCAACGTCCGTCCAGCATGAGTGAGATAGTCGACTCCGGTGAGATCCACACATACGTCGAAACCGTCTACAACAAGAGCCTTAACCACCGCAACGTATTTGTCACGATCGACGAATACGACTCTTTGACCAAACGATTCAATGACGGGACATCCGTGTACCAATTCTTGGACAGTTGTCTCGTGCGCAGTTGACTCAGACATGATTACTTTGTCCCGAGTCCGACAGAAACTGATGCAGATGGGGTTGCAGTTAGTTCAACTTGTGCGCCTGCGCCAGTTGCAGCACGGCGACGCATGATCTCGCCGTCTTCAATCAACTGGTGAAGGGTTTCAATTGCGTGAATAAGTGTCTCTGGCGTGGGAGGACATCCTGGCGCATACACATCCACAGGAACAATCTGATCTACGCCTTGCACGATTGCGTAGTTGTTAAACATGCCGCCACTTGAAGCGCATACACCCATAGAGATAACCCATTTAGGTTCCATCATTTGGTCGTACACCTGACGAAGCACCGGAGCCATTTTCTGACTCACACGACCCGCAACAATCATGATGTCTGCTTGTCGCGGGGACGCACGGAAAACTTCCATTCCAAAACGAGAAAGGTCGTAGTGAGAAGAACCTGTTCCCATCATTTCAATTGCACAACATGCCAATCCAAATGAAGCCGCCCAGCTAGAACGCGAACGGGCCCACTTCACAAGATCTTCAACGCGCGCTGTCACGAAGTTGTGCTCAATACCGCCCATTCCCTCGTCAATAATTTTTTGCACTGCACTCATCAGGCTGCCTGTCCACTTTCGGAATCGCGACCTTCACGACCGACAACTTTGACGCTGCGGCTTGGAACCAATGCTGGACCATCGGCAATATCTGTGATTTCTGTATTTCTCTTTATCGGACCCCAATCCAGGGCCCCACGAGCAATCATGTACACAAATGAAATGAAGAAGACCAAACTGAATGCAGCCATTTCAAAGAACACAAATGGTCCCAAGAATTCATGATCGATGGCGTATGGATACGCAAAGATGATTTCGATGTCGAACATGATGAACAACATCGCAATGACATAAAAACTCACAGGGAAACGTTCTGGTGGCTCACGCCCTGGAACGATTCCACATTCGTAGGGTGCTTCTTTCGCGGTATTGGGCCTACGAGGAGCCAAAAGTCGCGATGCAAAAAGGCTGAGTACACCAAATACAACTGCCAGAACCGTCAATACAACTATTGGTAGGTACTGGCCCATGAGATCAGGCCTTCACAGGTGAAAGAGCGAGGTTCCTCTTGAGAATTGCTTCGCGTCGGTGCAGTGACCATGACAACAAGAAGAAGATGATTCCTGAACCGAATGCAATCAACAAAGCCGGCTGACGCTCCGCACCAAGGTCACGAATCATCACAACATAGTTGTGTTGTTTGGTGGTGTCGATCTGTGGACGCGCAGGTGCACGACCTGGTTCTACACGCTGTTCAACAAGCGGTGCAATCTCTACGATGGCATAACGGGGCTTGTGGAAGAACGCTAGGAAGTCCAGCGACTCGTTAATTTTTGGATAACGCTCACCGCCTTTATCGAACACATTGACAGCAACGTAAGTTCCCGCTTCAAATTCGCCAGACTCCACTTGCAGAATTGCATCAGACGCGGCCACGGCCTGACCACGACGAGGATCCGAATCTTCTAGAGCTACCCAGCCATCTGCAATTAGTGCATCACGGGCTTTGATGCCCGCATCTGTTGCACTCAGTCCCTCAATGTCTAAAGGTGAATCCAAAACTTCAGCGCGATCCAGAAGTGCAGCATCGCGCACAATTGTGATCGGGTTATTGGGTTGCCACGAAGGTTCTGGGCCCTTTAAGCCAATTCCATACACTGCCCAAATAATCGACATTGACATCATCCAGCCAGCTAATGCAGCTGCTGTGATTAAGAAACCCAAACGTGCACCCACATTTGTCGCCATGATGAGATAGGTCGATCCGATCAAGCACAAAAACATGATGACAACAACCGCGATACCGCGAATGGTCGGCTGGAAATTCACGGCCAGAAGTGCAGACAACATCACAAACCTCTCACATATTCAACAATGAGCTTGATTTGCTCGTCAGTAAACATCTGTCCGAAAGCAGGCATGCGGCCGCTTCCCTGACCTTGCTCTCCATAACGCTTGCCGTATTCAGAACCGTTCTTGATGAAACTGATCATGTCGGCTTGGTTCGGGAACTGACGAACAGAAGAACCACCGGTGAGGTTCGGACCAAAGGCTCCACCACCAGTTGCTTGCGGATCACCGTATGACCAACCTTTTGTGTGGCAACGCGCACAGTTGTATGCACCACCGTGTAAGTCGAGGTTGAACAACGCCTCACCAATAGACCCATACACGCCGGTATCCACCAGACGAGTTGCCTCGTCCATGATCTCTTTGTTGTTCTCCTCAGGCAAAGAACCGGTATCACATGTGGGGTTGTAGTACGCACGTGTTTCCGTACAACCCGCTTGTGGAATCTGAATGGACTTCATGTAATCAATCAATGTTGTCACCGCTTGATCAGTGAGAGGGCCACCGCCCACTGTGCCCCATGCAGACATTGGCGAGAATGGGCGACCGTAGTTCAGAATGAATCGCACTTCGTCTTCAGAGAACCGATAGTTGATGGTGTTCAAAGCAGGAGCAGCCCAGTTCACAGATTTCACTTCACCTGTTTTGGGATCTGTTACTGCAAATGCTGCAACACCCCCGCCAGCTTTCATACCCCCGTGGCAACCTGCGCAGTTATAACCACCGTCAGCTGTGGAGGCAAACAGTTTGGAACCCCACTTCACAAATCGCTTTTCGAATCCGAATTGTGCTTCTGCTTGGCGATTGGGTTCAAGAATCCAATACAACGGCAGAGAAATTGTGATGATTACCAAGAACACAAGCCCCAGCAATTGAACGCGCTCTAGACGAGGGCCTTCAAGTTCTTCATCGTCGTAATACGGCTTGCGGTTTGCAGCCAAAAATTGTTCAGATCCAATCTCGTCTCGACCCTTACGAAGGTTAAAGATTCCATAAAGAATCCAGCCTCCCACCGCAAGGAGCAGAATGATCCACGCAATAGATGTTGATGTTGCAGCAATCATGATTTAGTGACCTCCCGCACCAACGCAGTGTGGACCTTCAGCTTCTTGTCCGGTTGTGTTCGTGCCTAGTGATGGGCCGGCAAACACGGCGCCTGTGTCAATGACAAGTTGACCATTGGCGACCGATACACCAAAGCGATCCATACCACGAGGAGCAGGCCCACCTTTTTGTTCACCTACTCGGTTGTATTGCGAACCGTGACATTGACATTCGAACCATTGTGAACTCTTGCAGTCGGGAACACGGCAGCCAAGGTGCGGACACTTCTGATACAGCGCTACGACACCTGCTTGCATCCCTGCAAAAACCGGTGCTTGTGCCCCATACACAGCCTGTGCCTTTCCAATGGAACCTTTGGGGTATTCGGTGACCCATGCGCGTGCTTCAGCCAGATACAAGAATCCGTCGTTGGCTTTAATGTTTGCGAGCACATCATCTAGGCGGCCAGCGTTGATTTTGGAACCGAAGCCACCGTCGGCTCCCTTCCACAAAAATGCCACCGCAGACGCACCGAATGCACCGACACTGGCACCCATCAAAGTGATGGCAGTGCGATTGAAGAACATACGACGAGAAACACCGACAGCCTCGGCATCAGGTGCAACAAAAGGTGCCACTTCAACCGGTGCGGCTTTCACGATGTCTGTGGTGCGTGCAGCAAGTTCCACTTCTTTGCCCGTAGTTGCTGTTGCTCCTACTTTTGCCTTGCGATCACTTGCGCGAGTCTCGCGTGAAAGTGCACCAGCACCGCGAACATCTGTGCTGCGTGCAGTTGTCATTACAACAATGGCGCCGAACACCACTGCTGCAATTACCACCACTGCGATAATCAGTCCTGTACTCATAACAATTCGTTCCTTAACTACTTTGCCTATACGTCGATTGCTGCCAAAAGAGTTCTTTTAGAACTCGAAGAAAATTCCATCTCGCCACGGGAAGATAAACAAGAAACCAGGACCGCGGAAGAATGAACCGATAATGGTCAACACTGCCCAGAACATGAGGAACATGGTCATCATCGATGTCATGAACTTGCGATCCTCAGGCTTGTTAGATGCATTGCGGTCAATGTAGGGAGCAAGCACCAAGGCCAACAATCCCACTCCAGGAAGTGTCACACCGGCGATCATTGGATGGAACATTGTCAAAAGTTCCTGCAGACCCAAGAAGTACCAAGGCGCCTTCGAAGGGTTTGGCGTTGCGTTGAAGTCAGCAGCTTGCAATAGCGGTGCGTTCACAATCCAAGAGAACACAAACAAGAATGCTGTGAGCGCAAGAGCGGCGACAAACTCCACGGCAAGAAGGTGTGGCCATGTATGAACTTTGTCTACTGGAGCAGCTTTTGCTTCCTGAATCGAACCTGACTTCACCACAGTGAGAAGTCGTTGAGTGTGTCCACCTGGTCCTGCGCCTACGGGAACAGATCCTGCAGGAGCTGCAGCTACAACAGCAGATGCTTTATCGGCTACTGCCACTGCACCGGCATCACCGGCCGAGCGTGCAGCTTTGCTGCGCTCGAGTAAGTGATCGGGTATGCGTGAATCACTCGCACCACTAGAAGCTTCTTCGCTTCCCGATGCAGCCTTATCGCGAGCTGCTTGTGCCCGCTTCAGGAGGTGTTCTGGGATTTCAGTCATTGTGTTTCTCCCTTTCCCTTACAGAGGTCCAGAAATTCCGCCGTCTTTACGGACGCGCCAGAAGTGAATAGCCATGAAGATCACGATCACGAATGGCAATAACAACACGTGGAGCACGTACCAACGCAGAAGTGTTTCGTTACCAATTTCCACACCGCCAAGAAGAACGAAACGCACCTGTGAACCAAGCACTGGTGTGTAACCCATCATGTTGGTACCCACCGCAACAGCCCATAGAGCCAACTGGTCCCATGGCAACAAGTAGCCGGTGAAAGAAAGAAGAAGTGTCAACGTCAGCAACACGATTCCAATTACCCAGTTGAACTCACGTGGTGGTTTGTATGCACCGTGATAAAACACGCGCGCCATGTGCAAGAACACGCTCAACACCATGATGTGAGCACCCCATCGATGCATGTTGCGCACCAGCAATCCGAAGGTCACCGACGTCTGCAAGGTTTGAATGTCTTGCCACGCGTTTGCACCTGTGGGTCGGTAGAAGAACATCAAGAAGATTCCGGTCACCGTCAACAGAATGAACACGAAGAAGCTCAAACCACCAAGACACAAGGTGTAACTCACTTTGACTGCGTGTCGCTTCACTTTCACCGGGTGCAAGTGATAGAGCACGGAGTTCATGATCACGTATGAACGGTTACGTGGGCTGTCGGTGTAGCCCTTGCGGAAGATGGATCCAGGTCGGAAAATTGAATTCCAGGCCTGACTACCTTGAATCTGTCCACCAATTTTGGCCGCACGCTCTTTCAAGGTGGGGCGGGGGTTGTCAAGTACTTTTGCCATTATTCATTCACCTCAGAGTCGCATTCCATAGCCATAGCCATGATTGTTTGTACGTGTATGACTGTCACCTTCTGGAGAAGGTGCGCCGACCTTGCCCAAAATGATGACGCCAGTAGGACAGCGATCAACACAGAGTGCGCATCGTGTGCACACATCGTCGTCAATAATAAAAATCACATTGTCTGAAGGATCATCTCCAGGC
>JBIKSB010000064.1:0-6045 GCA_044348855.1 Ilumatobacteraceae bacterium
CAACTTCTGCACAGGCACCTTCACAGCCCACTGTGCGTTTCGATGACGGCGCATCATCAAACGCAACGTTTCTTGAGGTGCGTGCACCTGACGCAGTAGGAATCTTGTATTCCATTACAAAAGCCATTGCAGATCTCGGGCTAGATATTCGTCATGCTCGAGTATTGACTTTAGGTAACGAAGTGGTGGACTCTTTTTATGTCTCTACTCCAGGTGGTGGCCGCATTACAGATAGTTCATACCAACAAGAGATTTCTCGCGCAGTGCTCCACGCCGTCACTTCTCGTTGAGAGCATTAATGCCTCGCTGGATTGAAGAACTAAGGTATCCATTGTGAGCGAATCCCAACCACACGATTTCACGAGAGATCTCGTGCGATGGAGTGAAACACTTGCTGCAATTGCGCGCACTGGAATGGGTTTCACTGAGAGTTTGTATGAACGCGAGCGCTATGAAGAAGTGCTGAAAGTTGCTGCCGATATCAAATTCGCTGCCGATGAATCTGTGGAGATTCGCCGAGAACAAGACCACTTTGTCCAAGAATGGATGGAATCCATTGGAGAAGGTGTACCTGGTTATGTGACCCCCAAGATTGCTGTAGGCGCAATTGTGGGTAACGACGAAGGGAAAATCTTGTTAGTACAACGCCGAGATAGTGGCGTGTGGTTGTATCCCACAGGATGGGCAGATGTGGGCTATTCCGCATCTGAAGTTGCCATCAAGGAAGTGGAAGAAGAGACCGGGATTGTTGCCGAGCCTGTCCAGCTATTGGGAGTAGTGGACGGAATGCGCATGGGATTTTCGCGATTTGGCATGTACATGTTGTTGTTCCATCTACGTGCAACTGGTGGTGCGCTACAGGGTCATCCTCTAGAGACTGCAGACGTGGGTTGGTTTGGTCGAGATGAACTTCCCACCCCTACTGCAGGAGCACAGTGGTGGGCCCAGATGGCCTTTGCGGCTCTAGACGGTGCGATTCAGCCCGCAACCTTTGATCAACCTCGACCACACATGTGGCGTGGTGAACAGTCTGATCATTAAGTCCTAATTGGGATCTTGATCGCGGAGAAATTTCTCCACTTCGTCGACAAGCGTATCGATGTTGTCATCAACATCGTCTTCAACGTCTTCTTCGAAATCGAATTCCAGTTGGTTGGGGTTATCAATGCCAAACGCATCATCGTCCATGCTCTCGATGCGCTCCACATATTCACGGAGATCTTCGTCATCATCGATCATCTGTTCCACTTTGTTGTCATAGGCGACTACTTGATTGTGGAGAACACCCAATGGTGCAGGAGTGCCAATGATTTCGCCGGCTCGAGCAATGAGTGCATTGGCGGCCTTAGGAGAGGGAATCTGTGATGCGATTGCAGGCACTGCAGCCCATAGAGACGCAGATGGCAGAGAGTTTTGTGAACATGCGTCGTGAAGAACGCTGATGATGCCGGTGGGGCCTTCGTAGCGTGAACGCTGTAAGTCAAAACGCTCAATAGTTGCCGCATCGTTTGCGGTACCAAGAATTTGCACATCATTTCGATGTGACACATCGGCAAGTAGAGCGCCCAGGGTCAACATCATGGACGCGTCATAACGCATCGCAACGCTGATGATTTGTTCGGTGAAAAGTCGCCATTTCAAACTCGGCTCTGGGCCAAGCACCAAGATGACATCTGAGCCAGGTGTGCTTGCGTGCCACAAGCTGACTTTGGGCCACACAATTGAACGTGTGATGCCATTGTCGAGTCGCACTGATGGGCGAATGGTGGCAAAGTCGGTGAACTCTTCTGGGTCGATGTCAGCGAGTGGTTCAGCGTCCCATGCATCAATCAGGGTGCGCACTGCAGTACTTGCCGCATCCGCTGCATCGTTCCAACCGCTAAACGCGGCAATCACGGTAGGGCTATGCAATGTAGGACTTGATAGCCAGCGGACGTGATCAGATGCCGTCATTACTTGGGAAATCTACCGTTGTTACGGCTCTGTCGAGACATGAATTCTGGCAGTTATTTCTGTGCAGCGTCTGCTAGGTCGTGGGGGCCAGCAGCGGGGTAGCCCTTTGCTTCACGAATTTGCGCGCACCAGGGACGCAGCGTTGCAATGAGATCATTGATTGTGTCACCTAGGACATCAACAATGGGTTGGCACTGAATGTCTGTTGCGTGTTCTACAAGGTCACGTGCATGTCGACCAGCATCAGTGAGTGCATTGTCTTTCAATAATCCATCACGTTCAAGTCGTTCGATGGCTCCGTTGTAGTCATCATCACTCCAGCCTCGGCTTCTGCTGTATGACTTAATAGGTAGCCCCCAATACAGTTCACTGAGTATTCCAATCTCACATGCAGTAAATCCAGCAGATATCCACGCGGCGGTATGACTGTCTCCTCTGTACTCCCGCAGCATGTCTCCAAGTCGCCAGATGGCACCCATTGTGGAATTAGGGACATTGAGTGATCGAAGACCTGCATACAGCGGGCGACCTTCTGGACGCAATGGTTCCACTGCGCGTTGCAGTGCAACAAGTGCTTGTGCTGCACCATGAGGTGAGTCGCCAAGAACACGGTGAAGTTGAGCAATGGCCCCATCGTCGCGTGCCGAACAAATGGTGGTCGCATCGGTCAACGTCCACCCGAATGTCACCGAGGGCACTACAACTGCCGGATTGAAGACGGCAAATGCAGCACTCACAACTTCACCTGGGACATGCCCCATCACTGAACCACGACTTGTGAAGTAGGCGGGACCATCTGGTGCCATCACACCGTTAAATTCACCTCGGCTCGGCGCAAAGCCAAGCTTTTCGTAGTTGGCATGGCACTCAGGGGCGAAATACACCTGGCCGGTGACAGGCTCTAGAGCGGCTGCAAGAACACGTGAGATAGGCGTGGAAGACATGGTCGAACAATAGGTCAACTGATGTGGCAAGGTGGAAGGTATGGCAGCAGTCGTGGAAAAGGTTGAAAAAGTTACTTCGGACGTGGTCGCAGCATTTGAGAGTTTGATCCCACAACTTTCTCGTTCTAATCCCGCCCCCACCGAGGCTCAGCTAAGTGAAATAGTTGCATCACCTGCATGCGATCTGTTCGTAGCTCGCGTCGATGGGAACATTGTGGGTTCGCTCACCTTGGTGACATTTCGAATCCCCACAGGAATTCGTGCATGGATTGAGGACGTAGTAGTTGATGAATCAGCGCGTGGTCACGGAGTAGGTGAGGCGCTGAACCAAGCTGCCATCGAAGAGGCGCGCCACAAAGGCGCAGTGACTGTGGATCTCACATCCAGACCCTCCCGCGAAGCAGCGAACCGTTTGTATCAACGCATTGGCTTTACGCCGCGTGATACAAACGTGTATCGCTACTCGCTGTAGAGGTGATGACGCTTGTGATTTAGAGAGCGTCGGCTCCGCGTTCGCCGGTGCGAATGCGAACGATTGTTTCTACTTCGGTCACCCAGATTTTTCCATCACCGATCTTTCCGGTGGCAGCTGCCTGGAGGAGTGCATCAATTGCGGTATCAACCATGTCTGGTGCGACCACAATCTCTACTTTGACCTTCGGTACAAAATCAATCTGGTATTCCGAACCTCGATAAGTTTCGGTATGTCCGCCTTGGCGGCCAAAACCTTTCACTTCGCTGACGGTGATACCCGAGATACCTGTGGTTTTCAGGGCATTTTTTACATCGTCCAACTTGAAAGGCTTCACGATTGCAGTAATGAGTTTCATTGGTGTTCTTCTTTCTATTTCAAAAATCTAATCGTTCAGTCGTGGTACGCGGTCTCGCGATGAAGTGCAAGGTCGAGACCATTATGTTCAGTTTCGGCATCCACACGGATTCCGATTGTGTACTTAAGCGCTAACAGAATGATTGCGGTGGTAATGAATGACCAGACAATCGCTACGCCATTGGCGAGAGCTTGTTCGATGAGAAGACCGCTGTCTCCGCCATAGAACAGGCCTTTTTCAAATTCACCTTCAAAGAATTCCGGGTTTGCAAAGAATCCAATGAGAAGTGATCCCACAACGCCGCCCACAAAGTGAACTCCCACAACGTCGAGCGCATCGTCGTATCCGAACTTTCGCTTGAGACGTACTGCGTAGCAACATACGATTCCTGCTACTGCACCGATAGCGATGGGTGCAGCGCCTGAGACGTATCCAGCTGCAGGGGTGACAGCAACCAGGCCGGCAACGATTCCCGATGCTGCGCCCAAGTTGGTGGGGTGACCATCACGAATCCATTCCACAAAGACCCACAACAGACCGCCAGCTGCGCCAGCGAGGAATGTGTTCAGGAATGCTTGTGCTGCTACACCGTTTGCTGCCAACGCTGATCCTGCGTTGAAACCAAACCATCCGAACCAGAGGATTCCGGTTCCAATCATGACTAATGGCATTGAGTGAGGTGGTGAGACTTCACCGCGACGCTTCCCCAGCAACAACACTGCTGCAAGTGCGGCGATACCGGCATTTACGTGAATGGCTGTTCCGCCAGCAAAGTCAAGTGAGCCTCTTTGGCCTAACCATCCGCCATACACCCACTTGAAGACAGGAACGTATGCCACAAGAACCCAGATGGGCACAAAGATGGCCCATGCGGAGAACTTCATGCGGTCTGCCACTGCTCCTGAGATGAGTGCGGGAGTAATCGCCGCAAACATTCCTAAGAATGCGATGGTTGCAAGAGTTCCTCCATCGCCGGCTCGAGCGATGTCGCCCAACATGAAGGAGTCAAGACTTCCAAGGAAGTCATTCTCGAAAGGTACTTGAGCTAACGAGTACCCAATGACCACCCACAAGATGGGCACTATTAATACACAGTAGAAGTTCATCATCAACATGTTCAGAACATTTCGACGACTGTCCATTCCACCGTAGAACAACGCAAGACCAGGTGTCATAAACAACACCATCGCCGCGCTGACTAAAATCCAACTTAGATTTCCGCTTTCCATTTTGGGCCTTTCTAGTAATTGCCTGAAAAGGAGACTAGAAACCGAGTGTTTCGGGACTGTTTCAGAAACTTGTACTTTTGATTATGTCCATCGATCGGGTTGTTCTGGGTATCCGCCCAAAGAATGCCAGGGAATACAGGGAGAATTCGTGAGCCAGCCAACGTTTCGTCTCAGGGACTGGTGTGAACAGGATGCGGTTCCGTTTGCAGAAATGAATGCTGACAAAGAAGTGATGCGGTACTTCCCATCTGAATTGTCACGAGAACAATCAGATGCGATGGCTCATCGCATTCAGACTCTTCTTCAAGAAAATGGTTTTGGTTTTTGGGTAGTGGAATGCGATGGACAGTTTGCTGGATTCACCGGACTGAACCGCACTTCCTTTGATACTCCGATGGGGCCTCATGTTGAGATTGGTTGGAGACTTGCAACTTGGGCTTGGGGTAGAGGTATCGCAACAGCAGCGGCAAGAGAGGCATTAAGGCGAGGCTTTGAAGAGTTTGCATTAACTGATGTGTATTCATATACAACACAAACCAATGTGCGCAGTGAAGCAGTAATGAAACGCATTGGAATGTCGCGTCGAACAGATCTGGATTTTGATCATCCCAATACACCTGGGTGGTGGGGTCAGCGCCACATCGTGTATCACATTGCAAAGTGACACATTCGCTGTCGGATGTGGGACACTAAGCAGGATGAGTGACACACCTGTTTTGACCATACGCCATTGGGTTGCGACGACTCCAGAAAAGGTGTGGGAGGCCTACACAACACCTCATTTGTTTCATCAATTCTTCTCACCAGAAGGATTATCAATTCCTATTGAGACGGTGGTTCTTGAAGTGTGGCCTGGTGGTCGATGCGAGTGCGTCATGGTGTTTGATGAAACAGGCGAGGAAAGTCCGAATATTGGAATCTTCACTGAAGTGGAGAAACCGCATCGTCTTGTGGGGGCTGAACCTTCATTGAATTTTTCATCCACACAACTTTTTGACAATGACGGAGATGGAACGCTCATCACAATTATCCAAAGTGGGTTACCTGAAGAGATTGTGACGAATCCAGAAGTTCGCGAGGCGTTCAGAT
>JBIKSB010000065.1:0-5929 GCA_044348855.1 Ilumatobacteraceae bacterium
ACGTATCTTCCCTGTGTTCTACGAGGGAATGAACATCTACGGATCGAATGTCAACTTCATCATTGTCATCGGCGCAATCACCATTGTGATTGCTGCGGCATTGGCGTTTGTGCAAACCGATATCAAGAAAGTGTTGGCGTATTCGACTGTGTCGCAGTTGGGCTACATGATGATGGGACTTGGTGCAGGTGCATGGTTGCCCGCAGTGTTCCACATCTTCACTCACGCGTTCTTTAAGGCATGTTTGTTCTTGGCCGCCGGCTCCATTAGCCATAGCGCATCGCACCACTCATTCGATATGAAAAAAGACATGGGTGGTCTTCGTAAATTCATGCCGATCACTTTTGGCACCTGGATTGTCTCCACGCTCGCATTGGCTGGTGTCTTTCCGTTCTCTGGTTTCTTCTCCAAAGACGAAATCATCGACAACGTGGGTTATGCCGGGTACACCATCTTTATGTGGGTCGGTCTTCTTGGTGCATTCATGACTGCGGCATACATGACACGCGCAACGTATCTCACCTTCTTCGGCGCACCTCGTGGAGCCGCTGCGGGTGAACATCATGACGAACACGATGCTCACGGCCACGATGCGCATGATGATCATGACGACCACGCGCATGCAGCTCACGATGATCATGGACACGATGCACATGCATCCCATGGCCCACGTGAGTCCGGACCACTCATCACCATCCCATTGATTATCTTGGCCACATTGGCAATGGGTTCTGGTCTGTTGAACGCTGTGCCATTCGGTTCGGAATGGGAGAACTTCAAGAAGTGGATTGAGCCACGTGGTCAAGTTGTGAGTGTCACAGGAATTGATCATTCTGTGGGAAGCCATGGAGAATCTCGTGTGATTCAGCCCGACGCTCGAGTGAGCGCTGGATATGAATCTGATTGTGGCAAGAAGACGCCGACCGATGGCGTGTGTTACGCACCGCAGTTGAAGCATGCCAAGTTCAAATGGTCAAAAGCAGCACTGTCTTTGAGCATTGTTGCTGCAGGCATCATCATCAGCTGGTTTGTCAGCGTGCAGTTGTACACCCGCCGCAACAAGGCTCTTGTGGGTCTAACCCAGCGCAACAAGTTGTTGGGTGCGGGGTATGCGTTCTTGGCGAACAAGTACTACCTCGATGTGCTGTACGAAAAAATCATCGTTCGATCCATTGCGTACCCGATTTCACGCGGAGCGTATTGGATTAACCAAAACATTCTCGACGGCATTGTGAATGGAGCCGGTACTGGCTCTAGAACAATTGCTGGTTGGGTGTATCGCAATATCGACCAACGTGTGGTCGATGGAGCAGTGAATAAGTCGGGTGATGCTGCACAAGGTGCGGGAAGCATTGTTCGACCTGTTCAGTCCGGAAAAGTCAATCAGTATGGGGCGTTGTTGTTCGGCGCTGCCGCCATCGGCGCCCTCGTACTCGTCATCATCAATACCTGAGGGAGCACATCGGTATGGAAGTCCTAAGCGACAACAACTGGGTCCTGACAGTCGGCACATTCCTGCCGCTTGTCGGCGTTCTCATCATGCTCTTCATTCCGAAGGCAGATGAAGCGTTGGCAAAGACTGTAGGAATTGTCACTGCTGCAGCAACTTTGGCGGTCGGCATCTTCACCATGGTGAAGTTTGACTACGACAAAGCTGATCAAATGCAATTCGTTGCAGAGGCCGAATGGATCTCTGTAATCAAGTCTTCGTACTTCATTGGACTAGATGGCATTAGCTTGCCGCTCTATTTCCTCTCGATGGTCATCACATTGTTGGTCATGATCTACAGCTGGAATCATGTGCCCTCTCCAGGGAATGCAAAAGCATTCTTTGCCCTGATGTTGATTCTTCAAACAGGTATGGCCGGAACCTTCATTGCACGTGACTTGGTTCTGTTCTTCGTGTTCTTCGAACTTGTGCTTTTGCCGATGTACTTCATGATTGGTGTGTGGGGTGGCGAGAATCGCCAGTACGCATCGCTGAAGTTCTTCTTGTACACGATGTTTGGTTCAGCACTCATGTTGGTGGCCTTCTTGGCATTGTTCTTCCAAACAGGTGCAGAAAGCTTCTCGATTCCTTACCTCATTGAAGAAGGAATAAATATTCCAAAGAACACCCAAATCTGGATCTTTGCGGGAATGTTCATCGGCTTTGCTGTCAAGGTTCCGATGTTCCCCTTCCATACATGGTTGCCAGATGCACATACCCAAGCACCTACGCAAGGCTCTGTGATTTTGGCTGCAATCTTGTTGAAGTTGGGAACATACGGCTTTGTACGTATCGCAATCCCCATTCTTCCTGAAGCCGCAAAAGAGTGGGCTCCATGGATTGGTCTGTTGGCCGTTATCGGAATCATCTACGGCGCATTGGGATGTTTGGCACAAACAGACATGAAGCGACTGATTGCATTCTCATCAGTTGCTCACATGGGTTATGTCATGTTGGGTATCTCTACGTTGACCGAATTCGGAATGAACGCAGCAATGTTCGGCATGGTTGCGCACGGCCTCATCACCGGCATGTTGTTCTTCATCGCAGGTTCAGTGAAAGAGCGCTATCACACGCTTGAAATCAAGAGACTTTCTGGGTTGTTGGTGCAAGTGCCAAAACTTGGCTGGATTCTTGGATTTAGCGCGATGGCATCACTTGGTCTGCCTGGTCTTGCAGGGTTCTGGGGTGAATTCCCCGCAATCTTGTCGGCGTACCAACCAGCTGAGGGTCTTCCCGTAGGAGTGTTCCGCACCTACATGGTGGTTGCAGCAATCGGTACTGTGTTTGCCGCGGCGTACCTGTTGTGGCTGTACCAGCGCACTGCATTTGGCGAGCCCACCGCAGAATTCTCCGGCAGCCACGGACATGGTCACGATCATGGACATGGACACGGTGATGACGACGCACACAGCGACATTCACGATGTGAACAAGTTTGAATGGATCGCATGGACACCGTTGTTGATTGCCATCGTGGTCTTCGGTGTGTACCCACAATTGATGTTCAAAGTTCTTGACCCAGCCGTGGGCGTGACCCTGAAGGCATTTGGGGGCTAATCCGTGTTGAGTGCAGTTGCTGCAGAGTGGTCGGCCCCAGTTGTCGATTACCACGCACTTGCCCCCGAGATCATTCTCGCGGGTGGAATCGTGGTGCTCTTGCTTGTCGATTTATTCGTCTCAGATGCAAAGAAATGGATCTTGGGTCCACTCGCATCGTTCACGATGCTCGGCGCATTCATTCCGGTACTCACGCTTGCATTAAGCGATGGCGGCGTACGGTCGATGTTCGACGGCCGCTACGTGGTGGATGACTTCAGTCTCATCATTAAAGGACTTTTCTTGTTGGTGGGTTATGTCGTCATCTTGTTGACGGCTGACCATCTTCGTGAAGGCGACTATTACCAAGGCGAATACTGGTTCTTGTTAATGAGCAGCCTTTTGGGAATGGTGATGATGGCATCAAGTCGCGATCTCATTTCCGTATTTGTGGCGCTTGAATTCCTTTCCATTCCGGCCTACATGTTGGCGGCATGGCGCAAGCGAGATCTTTTGAGCAATGAGGCGGGCATTAAGTACTACTTGCTCGGCGTATTCGCCTCAGCAGTGCTTCTTTATGGCATGTCGCTGTTGTACGGAATTTCGAACTCCACACTTCTTGTAGAGATTGGCAAAGAACTCAGTGGTGAGATGACTGCAATTCGAGCAGTGGCAATCTTGTTTGTCATCGTGGGTTTTGCGTTCAAGATTTCTGCAGTGCCGTTTCACACCTGGGCGCCCGATACCTATCAAGGTGCACCCACCCCAGTTACAGCTTTCTTGTCTGTTGCCTCGAAGGCAGCTGGATTTGTGGCTCTCTTGATCGTGGTGTTCGTGGCATTCCCCAATTCATTTGATGTCTGGCATCCGGTGTTCTGGATTTTGTCTGCATTGACCATGACCTTGGGCAATGTGATGGCGTTGAAGCAAACAAACATCGTGCGTATGTTGGCGTATTCATCTGTTGCACAAGGTGGATTCATCCTGATGCCTTTGGCAGTCGCAGGCACAAATGTTGATGTGGCGAACTCTTCGCTGCGCGCAATCGTGACTTATCTGTTGGTGTACGCCGCAACAAACCTCGGTGTGTTTGCAGTGGTCATTGTGGTGGCTCGCAAAACTCGCAGTGGTCAGATCTCTTCTTACGGAGGCCTTTTCTCCTACGCACCGGGTGTGGCTGTTCTGATGACCATCTTTATGGCGTCCTTGGCAGGCATTCCACCACTTGGTGGTTGGTTCGCGAAGTTTGCAGCATTCGAAGCGTTGATTTCCGCAGAAACGGGATGGGGATATTCACTTGCCATCATCGGTGGTGTGAACTCAGTTGTCGCCTTTGGTTACTACGGCAACATCTTGCGTGAGATGTGGATGAAGCCAGTACCTCATGGCGATACTGCGCCAGTTGTTGTGCAACCATCGCTCAGCATTGCATTGGGAATTACAGGACTTGCCACATTGGTCCTTGGTGTGTTCCCAAGTCTTGTCATTCACTTCGGTGATATTGCAGGACTCGCTGGTGCCTTCGGCAAGTAACGCAGTCCGTCACGCAATTTCCGCAGCGGAGGGGTCTCTCCCTTTCTTAGATTTCATGAACATTGCGCTGTATGGCGAGAGTGGTTTCTACGCATCCACCGGACGTGCAGGGCGTCGTGGTGATTTCATCACCTCTGCAGAAGTGGGTCCTCTTTTTGGAGCTGTTCTTGCGCGTGCCGTGGACAATGTGTGGAACACACTTGGTCAACCCGATGGTTTTCAGATTGTAGAAGTAGGAGCGGGGCCAGGCACCTTGGCACGTTCAATCTTGGCTGCGCAACCAAAATGTCTCACACGCGGTGAATACATCGCAGTGGAAATCAGCGCTGCGCAAAGAGAACTACATCCCGACGGGGTTATTTCAACAGCGGTAATGCCTACAACAATTGAACACGGTGTAGTGATTGCGAATGAGTTATTCGACAACATGGCCTTTGATCTTTGGGTGTACGACAATGGCTGGCGTGTGTCGCACATCATCGAACAAGGCGATGGTTTTGCAGAGATTTTGAAGAGCACGACAGTGCCCGCATGTTTACCTTCGCGAGCGCCTCATGGCGCCCGTGCGCCTGTGCATCAAGAAGCAGTGGTGTGGCTAGAGAAAACTCTTTCGTCATTACGCAATGGAACACTTTTCGTTATTGACTACTGCACTCCTCTGACTGCAGAAGTTGCTGCGATGCCATGGCGCGAGTGGTTACGCACATACGTGGGCCACAGCCGAGGAAGTCATTATTTACGAGATGTGGGTGACCAAGACATCACCACACAGGTGTGTATTGACCAACTTGCCGCAGTCCGCGAACCAGATGCCGTACGTAGCCAGTCACATTTTCTTCAGCGATGGGGAATAGATGAGTTGGTAGAGGAAGGCAAGAGGGTGTGGACGGAAAATGCAGCACGGCCCACTTTGGAAGCCATGAAAATGCGCAGCAGAATCAGCGAATCTGAAGCACTTCTAGATGACGCAGGGTTGGGGAGCTTCACGGTGCTCGAGTGGTCAAATGGGGTCGCTCGACCGCACTAGGTTGACAGTGTGATTGTTGTAGAAAACCTTTCCAAGTCCTATGGAGCGAAAAAGGCCGTGGACGATTTATCTTTCACTGTCACTCCGGGGCGAGTCACTGGATTTCTTGGGCCGAATGGTTCTGGGAAAAGCACAACCATGAGATGCATGTTGGGTCTCGACCGACCAGATTCGGGTAGCGCAACTTTTGACGGGCGTTCATACTCGGAATTCTCCCAGCCATTAACTCAAGTGGGATCGTTGCTTGATGCGGGTGATGCCCACAAGGGACGCACCGCACGCAATCACTTGCGCTGGATTGCAATGACACATGGGTTTCCTAATTCTCGTGTGGACGAAGTG
>JBIKSB010000066.1:0-5913 GCA_044348855.1 Ilumatobacteraceae bacterium
GGTCGTCGCGTGATGGAGTCATACGGCTTCGTTCTTGCAGCAGGTTCCAGATAATCCATGTTGAGTGATTGGTTTCCTTTTTGGATGACGCTGCGCGTTGCATCTATTGCAACTGCAATTGCGACTGTGGTGGGAATAGCAATCGCATATTTTCTTGCGAAAACAAAGTTTCGTGGTCGCGCCGTCATCGAAGCAATCGTGACGTTACCTATCGTGATTCCGCCCACGGTGTTGGGTTATTTCCTTCTCACCGCATTAGGTGTCAACAGCGCTTTTGGACGTGCGTGGGAAAAAGTGACGGGCTCGGCAATCGTGTTTACTCCTACAGCAGCGGTCATTGCCGCAACTATTGCCGCTGTTCCTTTCGTTGTGCGGGCGAGTCGTGCCGCAATCGAAGAAGTAGATGAACGAGCCGAATCTGCGATGCGAGTAGCGGGCCACCCGGAGTGGAAAGTGGCACTGCTTGTTACTTTCCCGCTTGCACGACGCGGAATACTTGCAGGTGTCGCATTAGCGGGGGCTCGTGCCTTAGGTGAATTTGGGGCCACTGTGATGATTGCTGGCAACATTCCAGGTCGTACTCAAACTTTGCCCATCGCAGTCTTTGATTCCGTACAAGCAGGCGATATTGATCAAGCAAGAAATGGATCACTACTTCTTGTAGGTATTGCTATTGCTGCTCTTGTTGCAATGACTGTGTTGTCGCGGAGGAAATCATGAGTGTGCATGTGGGTGTCGACATTGCAGTGCATGGTTTTTCCGTTCATGCACAATGTGATGTTCCTTCTGGAATTACTGCATTCACTGGACCGTCGGGTGCGGGAAAGAGTTTGACACTTGCAGCCATTGCTGGATTGGTGCGCCCCAAGAGCGGCCGAATTGAGGTAGGTGGTGTGTGCGTCTTTGACAGTGTGGAGAATCTGCATGTGCGTTCCCAGGAACGAGGCATAGGCATGGTGTTTCAAGCACCCTCACTTCTCGAACATCGAAGTCCACTAGACAATGTCGCTCTTGCAGTTCCGGGTCAAAAGAAGAACCTCCGACGAGAGGCGGGTATGCACTGGTTAGAGCGTGTGGGTGCACAGCATCTAGCTACGAAAAACACGCGACAGCTCTCGGGTGGGGAGCGTCAGCGCATTTCCCTCGCGCGTGCTTTAGTAAATGGTTGCTCTGTGCTGCTTTTGGATGAGCCGTTCACGGCCTTGGACCGACAGAGTCGCTCCTCGTTGAGGCAATTGATCGTCGATATTGCAACATCTGAGAACTTGACGGTCATCATGGTCACCCATGATGTGGATGACATGGTTGCAGTAGCTTCACGCATAGTGCTTTTTGAGCCAGGGGCAACCCTGGGGATGCACGAGGTGGAGCGAGGGAATCCCACATCGGTGCTCGAGGTATTGGGTGGAAGTCGCAACCGTCACCCATAAATAGGTCATGAACCACTAATTGGCGGACCAAAGTGCGTAACCTCAATAGTTGCTATGCCATCTTTGCCTACCGCTGCTTTCTCCATCACTCTTGATTGCCAACTTCACAATGTGCCTGGTGCACTTGGCAAGCTCTGCACAGCCATAGGTGATGCCGGCGGCAACATTGGTGCTCTAGATGGATTTGATGTCCGAGGCCCCGTGTTGCGTCGCAATTTAGTTGTGCATTGCCGCGATGAAGCCCATCAACAACAAGTGGTCGCCGCAGTGCAGGCACTCACCGAAGTCACATTGGTGGACTGGTGGGACCGCACATTCAAAATGCATGAATCTGGAAAGATTCAGGTGTTGTCTACTGCACCTGTAAACGACAAAGACGATTTGTCTATGGCCTACACACCAGGTGTTGCACGTGTGTGTACTGCTATTCAGCATGATCCAGGCTTGTCGCACGAATACACCATCCGCAAAAACACTGTGGCAATTGTGAGCAACGGAACAGCAGTGCTTGGTTTGGGTGACATTGGCCCAGAAGGTGCTATGCCCGTGATGGAAGGCAAAGCCTTGCTCTTCAAAGAATTCGGCGGTGTAGATGGTTTCCCTATTTGCATTAACGCGCGAACCGTAGACGAAGTCGTCGAATTCGTGGAACGCATTGCTCCAACTTTTGGCGGCATCAACCTGGAGGACATCGCGGCTCCCGAGTGTTTTGAAATTGAAGAGCGTCTTTCTAAGAGCTTGGACATTCCGGTGTTCCATGACGACCAACACGGCACTGCAGTCGTGACGTTGGCGGCATTGTGGAACTCATTGAAGATCACGGGCAAGAAAATGGAAGACCTTTCCGTGGTGATTGCAGGAATGGGTGCGGCAGGAGTTGCAATCGGAAAAATCCTCATCAATGCAGGTGTGGGGGAGATTGTGGGTTGTGACCGTGCCGGCGCAATCTATTCAGGCCGCGGAGAGATGAACTCTGCAAAGGAATGGTTTGCTGTCAATACAAACCCCTCTCGCAAGATGGGTTCGATTGGTGACGTGATGAATGGCGCTGATGTTTTCGTGGGAGTGAGTGGACCAAATCTCATTACCGCGGCGGACATTCGTTCAATGGCGAAGGATCCCATTGTGTTTGCAATGGCTAATCCAGACCCAGAAATCCGTCCCGAAGCAGCCGATGGTTTGGCAGCAGTGATGGCCACTGGACGAAGTGACTATCCCAACCAGATCAACAACGTGCTCGCATTCCCTGGAATTTTCCGCGGTGCACTTGATGCGCACGCAACAGATATCACTGAAGGCATGAAACTTGCTGCCGCCGTTGCAATTGCAGAGGCTGTCTCTGATGCAGAACTGTCCCCAAGTTTCGTTGTTCCATCGGTGTTCAATCGTTCCATCGTGGAAAAAGTTGCACCTGCAGTTGCCGCCGCTGCTGTCGCCGATGGCGTCATTCGCAAGCGATAAATCGCTGCGAGATATAGGCGATGCGATACGACGAACGGCCAATCGACTCAACGCCGATACATACAGTTGATCTGCCACCTACTCCTGTGCGTGATCGCAATATTCCAGCTACCGCATGGGTGGAAGCACCTAGTGAGTTACTGGGTCTGGGTGAGCAATTAGAAGGCATGCCTGTTGCGGAATACAAACGTCGGCTGGGGCCATGGTTGTTGTGGCGTGCGGGGCCTGCGAAAGGCGACCATGCGGAATACTTTGCATGTCACTGCGATGATTTGGGGCTGCAGTTCACGTTGCATTTGTTTCCTGATGGGACGGCCGATGGTGTGGGGCCAAGTGGGCAGCGACATGCAAAGTTCCGTTCATGGAAGCAAGACCTGCATGCCACTGATGAGTAGTTCATTGACTACTGAGCACCTATAGCAAGTACTGGTGCAGTCGACGATTTCTTGTCAGAGACAGAAGTCCCTTTGCGCCTAGCGACCACACCTTAAGTAAAAAAATCTATGTAACCCTCTCATTTGTCGTGCTTGCATGTCGGTCATGAAACACAGAATGAATTGGTACGTAGGACTGCTTGTAGTTGTTGGTCTATCGGCATGTGTCACCTCAAGTGAAGGTCAACTTCCTACTCCCGACATGATCTCTGAGGCTTTGCCCACAATTACTGAGATGCCAGGTGAATGGGATGAAACACAACGGCAAGTTTTTCTCACACGTGAACCTGAGAACCCATCCATTGATCCATCTATCTGGTGTGCATCGGCGCAGGAGGTCACAAAAAATCTCATTCAGCTAGCTGGTTCAACGGGGGCCGATGTTGAAATGCAAGCAGACATGCGTTCGGGTGTGGCGCGCATAATGCGGCTGCAAGCGTGGTCCAATGCCGATGTTGAAGAGTATTACCGAGACGCCAAAGAAGCAGTGCGTATCTGTGATGGAACAACCTCTACTGATTCCGTCGGTGTCGTCGAGATTACTGAAGTCATCGCTGGTCGAGATATTGGCGATGAGTCAATTAGTTGGGGTCAACGCACTACTCCGCCAACTTCATTGCAAGAGGAGAAGTTTTCCTCAATGTACAGCAGAACAACAATCGCGCGTTTTGGTGACATCGTGATGGTTCTTCAACTAGGTGATGTGGTCATGGGTGATACGGCGGAACTGTTGACGGAAGAGGAGTGGTGGTCCATTGTTGAACTTGCGGGCCGCAAGTTAGACAAGTTGTCCGAACAAGTCCACGATTAATTCGCTGAACTCGGACGATTAAGAGTCACATACAGATGAAATTGATTAATGGTGGAGCTGGGGGGAATCGAACCCCCGTCCATCAGGCGTCGCGCGCCAGTGATACGACCATTCCCGTTCTGACGCTGACGCAACATCACCGACGAGTCGGCTGTTCACCGAAGTGAACTACGTGTTGTCTTTCCAACAGGTCAGTGGTCTTTCCCTCCGTCAGCGTTCTTTCCTGCCGTCATCCTCCGCTTCTGTTGCCGGGCTGCGGTGGATCGGCCCCGTGCGCCATTGCTGGTCACGATGTCTCTCTAACGCCTAATTAGGCGGCGAGAGCGAACTGCTCGTTGGCAATTCTGTTGTTGCCCTGTTTTACGAGTCTGAGCAACTCGGGTCGCACGTGCGAACAACGAAACTGCTGTCGAAACCTGTCAGCCCCATTGTTGGTTGGTGTTGCCCTCAGTGTATGCCGCTGGTGGGTCAATACATTCTCGGCGTCTTTGGGAATAAAGAGAGGCTCTGGGGGAGTTGCGGAATGTGGCTGTGGGCGCATAAAGTTCGCAGCAGAGGGATGTGTCCGACTAGCGGACAACTGCCCACTGAATACAAGGAGATTGAACCCATCATGAGCCAGATGAAAGCACCTATGCGTTTGCATCACACCGCCTATGTCACAAAAGACCTCGAGGCAACTCGTGCGTTTTATGAAGATCTCATCGGTTTGCCACTTGTCGCTACATGGTCAGAGACCGATGAGTTGTTCGGTGCCGAGCGCGTGTATTGCCACACCTTCTTTGGTTTGCCTGATGGCAGCGCCCTTGCCTTCTTCCAATTCGCCAACAAAGTGGATCAAGATCTTTTCGATCCCGAGTTGACACCCTCACCATTCCGTCACATTGCATTGAATGTCACCAAGGACGCACAAGACGAAATCTTTGAGCGTTTGACAAAGGCTGCATGGAAGCCAGAAGGCACCTACGTACTTGAACATGGCTATTGCCGCTCTATGTACACAGAAGATCCCAATGGCATGTTGCTGGAATTCACATGTGATGCGCCAGGTGCGGAAAAGATCAACGAGGAGCGTCGCAAAGATGCTCATGAAGTGTTGAAGCGTTGGCTCGCCGGAGACCACACCAGCAATAACACTTACCGCTAATCGTTAGCCGCGTTACCCCTCATGGCTGACTCAAGCGTTCTCTTTGTGCATGGGTCATTCTTTGCGGGGTGGACGTGGATGCCTGTGATTGAGCGACTCGCTCGCATGGGAGTCGAGTCGTATGCACCCGATTTACCATTCACATCATTGGCGAATGACGTGCAATGCGTGCAGGAGAAAATCAGGGAGCTCTCCATTCGCGGCGGGGTGACCGTGGTGAGTCACAGCTATACCGGTATCACCGCATCGCTTGCCGGCCATGGTGCGTCACATCTTGTGTTTGTGGCGGCCCGTATGCCAGCGCTTGGAGAATCGCAAGCAGAGATTTCGCCACAGTGGGGTAACCCTGATTTTCGTTCGTGTTTGATGTTTGGACAAGACGGGGAACTGTCGCTGGGTGACAATGCCGATGAGTTTTTATTTCATCGCAGTCCAAGATCGCTGGCACGCCTTGCGATGTCGGGTCGTCGGTCTATGCGTAGTGAAATACCCGTTGAGCCATTAGAGAATCCCGCATGGCGTTCTGTGCCCAGCAGTTATGTGGTGTGCACCGATGATCGTGCCGTGATGCTTGACCAGCAGCGCATGCGTGCGGGCTGGGCAAAGCATTCCACCGAGATTGATTGTGAT
>JBIKSB010000067.1:0-5908 GCA_044348855.1 Ilumatobacteraceae bacterium
CTTCGTCTTCTAGTTCTCCTTGTATCAGGAGAGGATGTTGAAAAAGCCATGATGTACCACATCAGTTCAAACGGTAAAAGCACAACGCCACGGTCAATTACCTTTGACCCATCGTTTACACAAGATGTAGCCAAACAGAAACTCGCTACTTTTCTTGCAGTTGAGCCCATTGCCCGTACGGTGGCATGTCCTAAGTTTGGCGAAACTTCTAAATCGTGGATGAACTTCACTCCAGATGGGCACATGACGGCTATCGCAGAATTTGAGAAGTTTGTGGAAAATGATTTCACATTTAAGAAATCGGATGAACTCATTGTGTATGGGGCAACTCCGGAATTTGATGAAGTGTATGAAGACCCCAACGGATTGATGAGAACTTTTTTCACTTCATATTTTGATCTCACTCAAGTTGGAGGCACAAAGAGTAAGCGGGTATTGAGCGCATGACACATGTAGTTCCACAGGAATTCTCAATTACGGGAACACAACTGGAAAATGGACTGACCATTGAGGCCAGTGCGGGAAGTGGAAAGACATTCTCCGTAGCGGGAATTGTTGCTTTTCAGATTGCTACACAACCCAATTTGAGAATATCGGAAGTTTTGGTCACTACATTCACGCGTAACGCCGCAGCCGAACTGCGCGATCGCATACGTCGTCAGTTGGTTTCATTGGAGCGTGCTCTGCGTAATGACAACATCTCAGATGATGATGAAATTGCAGTGACGTTGGCGAAGATAGATCGTATTGGATGTGCAGATCGACTTGATCGGGCGATTCGTGAATTTGACACCGCCACCATTGCCACGATTCATTCGGTGTGTTCACGAGTGATGGCGATGGCAGGGCTTCCAGTGGTGGGAGAAGGGCGTACCAGCTCCGATATTTCACAAACCATTCGATTCGTAGTGAATGCAATTGTTATCTCGCATGCCAGTTCTCACAGCTCGTCATTCTTGAAGGATCCAAAAGTGTTTGCTGGTCGCCTTGAAAAGGCTGTTACTGAGGCACTCTCATCACCTCGTTCTCAACTTTTGGTGAGTGGGACAACAAATGAAAAAGATGACGAGAATTCCACAGATGATGGCCCACTAATCCGTCGTATGGTGCGGGAATGTCTTGCTCGTATCAATAGCATCACCCAATCTGATCCCACATTTGATGATCTGTTGGTGCGCACTGCAAATTTGCTGGCACAAGGTGGAGACGAAGCGGTGCGCCACGCATTTACGTCCCGGTTCACTATTGCCATCATTGATGAAGCCCAAGACACAGACCAATTGCAGTGGGAGATATTCCGAGGAGTTTTTGAGGCAGATGAGACTTCCCGCATGTTGCTGGCAGTGGGGGATCCCAAACAGGCCATCTATCGATTTCGAGGTGCAGACGTAGAGGCGTATCTTGCGCAACGTGTTTCTTCCAAGGTGCGTAGTCTTACTCGCAACTGGCGAAGTGACGCGCGTTTAATTCGTGCTCTTAATAAGGTTTTTGCCGGTAAAGAATTTGGTGAAGGAATTGACTATCCCGAGGTAAGCGCCCGAGATGGTGCGCCTGAAACTTGTATTGGGGACTTTCCATCCTTGTCAATTCTTGAGGTAGGGCAGACGGGAAATCAAAACGAGATTGTGAAGCCCACGGCATGGCGAGTTAGAGAACTTCTTGAATATGTCCATCTAGATGATGCAACGGCGAAAGATGGTCATCGTTTGCCAAATCCTCGCGAGATTTGTGTCTTGGTAAATAGCAAGATGGTTGGGCGCAAAATCGAAAAAGAATTACGCAACATGGGCATTCCAGCCGTAAGTTCAGGCACTGAAAGCGTGATGGCATCTGTGATGGCCTCAGACATGCGACGCCTCTTTGATGCAATGGCTCACCCAGGGGATCGTTCGCGCCTTCGTTTGGCCGCAGCAACTGTTTTCATTGGTGAACAACTGACGAGCCTGGGTGCATTAACTGATGACGCGCTTGACGTGATTGCACAAAAAGTCTTCGAATGGTCATCACTTGTACGTCGCAAAGGTGTCAATGCTTGGGCTTTTGACATTCGACGAGAGCCCTTAATTGTGGAACGACTTGTATCGGGACGTGAGGGGGAGCGTCAGGAAACAGATTTCACACACATAGTTGAATTGTTGCACGCAGAGACCGATGGAAAAGGATGCGCGCCAGAGGCTTTATTAGATGTGATGGACCGCCTCAATGACCTTGAGGACATGAACGACACTGTGAGTCGTCGAGTCGAAAGTGATCGTGATGCTGTTCAAATTATGACAGTGCACGCGTCAAAAGGACTTGAATTTCCCATCGTGGTGGTAGCTGATCTCTGGAAGATGCGCAATCCCGATACAACGCGAGTTCCAGTTTTTCATCGGCCAGATCCCGACAATGACAATCAACGCCAACGTGCAATTGATGTGGGCTGGGTGTATTCAAATCCTGACGCTTTGGGTAATGACCTTCGCAAGACTGAAGAACATGCAGAAAAGAAGCGGTTGTTTTATGTGGCGATGACCCGCGCAAAGCATCACGTAAGCCTGATTCACACATCCGCAAAGGATGATGGAGATATTCGTGTAACTTCGACACTTCTTGACGATGTTGCTGATGAAAAAGACACATCTTGCATTGAATCGATTCCGTATACGAAAAAACCAGATGCAACGCTGTATGTTCCACGTGGTCAGGGCAAGAAACTTTTGGATCCCGCAAAATTGTCACATTCGTTGCGCCAGACATATCAAAGACTCTCTTTCTCTGGTCTCACGAAATATCACCGGGGCCTCGTTGCATCACCGGTGCAAGCCATAGACCCCGCCCAAGGTGGGTTCGACGATGACGACGACATCATCACCATTCGATCGGGTTACACAGAGAGCACTGTGGAGATGGGTGTGCCCTCCATGCCTATGGGGCGTCTTGTGGGTGGAACCTATTTCGGCAAAGTCATGCATGCGGTCTATGAACACATTGATTTTTCGGCAACCGATCTTGAAACAGAAATCGCCTCAGTGGTGGACAAGGTCGTGGTCGGCGGTTTAGCAGAGCATCGTGATGCACTGATTCAAGGGGTTCTTCTCTCGTTACGTACACCGCTTGGCGGCATTATGGGCGACACGGAGTTATCGCACATTTCTCCGATGAATCGCCTTGCAGAGATGAACTTTGAAATGGGTCTGGCCGACATTGATGCCCAAGTGACTGTCTCGGATATGGGTGCGACGGTGGAGAAGTGTTTGCGTGAGGCAGGGCGGCAAGACGACATCTTGATGCCTTATGTGATGGGCCTAAAGGAATCCTTTACTTCGCCACTTTTGGGATTAATGAATGGTTCTATTGACGCTCTTTTGCGTGTGGGCAACCCAGGCAAAGAGCGCTATTTCATTACTGACTACAAAACCAACCGCCTTGATCATGATGGCGTTGCCACAATGATCGATGGGTACTCGCGTGAGGCATTACTTGAAGAGATGGAGCACCATGACTACCCGTTGCAGGCACTTATTTATGGCGTAGCGGTGTATCGGCACTTGCGTTGGACCTCACCCGATATTGATGCCGATGCTGCTATCGCAGGGATGGCATATTTCTTTGTGCGTGCAATGGTGGGTGCCGAGACGCCGTTAGTTGATGGCCACCGACACGGAGTGTTTACTTGGGAAGCACCACCAGGGTTATGGTCTCAGCTTTCCGATGTGATGTCACGGAGTGCACAATGAGAACGGCATTGAAATCTCTCAGCATTCCAACGTCAGTGAAGCCGTTTATTGAGGCAGAGATTGTGTCAAGCGATGCGGTGCTTGGGGCAAGTGTGTTGATGCATAGCGTGGGCGTATCAACGCAGGAGTCGCCTTTGTTATGTGTGGCACTTGCATTGACATTAGAGAATCCGGAATCAGGTAATTCATGTGTTGATCTTGCAGCTCTCGCTGCTCTCGGGTCCATAGAGGGTGCGCCCATTGCGGGTTGGCCTAAAGATGAGAATGAGTGGAAAGAAATTCTGTTGTCGAACCCACAATTGGTCACCTTTCCTCTCTCTGGCGTGACGGCACCGTTCGTGCTCGATCAAAATTCTTTGTATTCGGCAAAGTCCCATGCCGAAGAGGTGTACGTGGCTGCAACTTTGTCCAAGATGCTTCTTGAAAATCGTCTAGCTGTTGTTACGGGAGGACCGGGGTCTGGCAAGACAACGTCTATCGCAAAACGGTTAGTCAGTCAGATGACGGGGTCGTCTTCTGCTGTGAAGAATGTGGCGCTTGTTGCTCCCACGGGATTGGCCGCCAAGCGGATGAAATTCGCCTTAGCCAACGCACTTGCCAATCCTGATTTAGATATTGATGTTGCTCCTCAAGTCCATGAATTGATTGCTGAGATTCCTAAGAGCACAGTGCACAAGTTGTTGCGCTACAACCCCAGTAGTCGACGCCCATATGGGCGACACGCAGGCAACACAGTGGACTATGAACTTGTCATTGTTGATGAAGTGTCAATGATGCCGTTATCAATGATGGCTCGCGTGCTTGAGGCCCTAGATGAGAATGCTTCGCTGATTTTGGTGGGCGACCAAGACCAACTTGCGAGTGTGGAGTCAGGAAGTGTTCTCGCAGACATCTGTGCAGCATCAACTCAAGGTCCACAATTCGTAGAAATCATGAAGGGTAAGTTTCGATTCCGTGAGGGTTCACCCGTTGCTGCGATAAGTGCAGCAGTGAATTCAGGAAACATTGAAGCTCTGACGCGTGCGCTGAGAGAGCATTATCCACAGGGCCAGGACGAAAATGGTAAGGCCCATCCGATGTTTCAATGGGTAGATCCAGAAGCTGATCAACAAGGACTCAAAGATGTCGCGCGCATGGCGTTGCGTCATGCGAGTGATCTATGTGCAAAGGCAACACAAGTTGAATCCGACGCAGCAATCAGCGAGCTACTTGATTTTCGAGAATCACTTCAGGTCGTGTGTGCTCACAAACGGGGCAAACTTGGCGTATCTGGCTGGAATGCATCAATTGATCGCAAACTTGGGAATAGAGCGCGAGGCCAATGGTATGTAGGTCGTCCAATCATGGTGCTCGTGAATGATTACGTTAACGATTTATCCAACGGTGATATCGGTGTGATTTGCTCTGATACCAAAGGTGATGTGTTTGCCGCATTCCAAGGCAATGATGGGATTCGAAGAATTGCGGTCTCCAAACTTCCTCCAGTCGACACGGTGCACGCTCTTACTATTCACAAGAGTCAAGGAAGCGAATATGGCCATACCATCGTGGTGTTGCCTACGGTTGCCTCTCGTATTGTGACTCGTGAACTTGTCTACACAGGTATCACACGTGCAAAGCCAGATCTCACAATTGTTGCCACAGAGGAAGTTCTGCAAGAAGCTGCTCGAACACCTATTCGTCGAGCTACGGGATTATCGAATCGTTTGTTGGTGGCACTTAGCGAACAAAAAGAACGTTGGCCCCTTCGGATGGAGGTCTAACGCGCCAACCACGCGGGTCGAGTCTTTTCAAACTCGTCAATCTTGGTTGCATGCGTCAGCGTGATACCGATGTCATCGAGCCCGTTGAGAAAACGATGTTGGGTCGGTGGATCCATGGGAAAAGATTCGGTAAATCCAATGGACGGCACCTCGACCAAGAGTCGTTCCATATCTACGGTGATCTCTGTATCGGGGTGAGCTTCAATTACATCCCAGAGTTTCTCTACAGCAGACTGCGAAAGGACCACAGGCGCGAGCCCATTCTTTGTGCAGTTGTTGCGGAAAATGTCAGAAAAACTTGGCGCAATCACTGCATCAAATCCGTATTGCTGAATAGCCCATACTGCGTGTTCACGACTTGAACCCACACCGAAACTTGCGCCTGCAACCAAGATTGATGCGCCCGCAAAACGTTCGTCATTCAAA
>JBIKSB010000068.1:0-5874 GCA_044348855.1 Ilumatobacteraceae bacterium
CAATCTTTTCGGCAATCTCGGGCAACACATTGTGTTCAAGGTCAGCGACCTCTGCTTCGAGCCGTTTATAGGTGTTCTCGGAGAGAAGGTGCTTTGCCATGAGAGAAAGGCTATCTGCGCCTTCTACGATGGTCTCCCTATGACACATCGCATTGCATTGATTGGTGGGGACGGAATTGGACCTGAGGTGACTGCCGAAGCAGTTAAGGCCATCAAGGCTGCAGGGGTTTCCATTGAGACAAAGGATTTCGACCTTGGCGGCGCGCGGTACTTGCGTGATGGGGAGATCTTGTCGGATGCAGTTCTTGATGAGTTGCGTACGTTTGATGCCATTTTGTTAGGAGCAGTGGGAACTCCAGATGTCCCGCCCGGAGTAATTGAGCGGGGATTGCTGCTCAAGATGCGTTTTGAACTTGATCTCTATGTGAATCAACGGCCATTTTCTGGTGTCGCACCCGGGCATGTCACGCCGCATGATTTCATTTGTATTCGCGAAAACACCGAAGGCCCCTATGTGGGCGAGGGTGGTGTGTTGCGTAAAGGTACGCCGCATGAAGTAGCCACTCAGGGGAGCGTGAACACTCGTATGGGAGTGGAGCGTTGTATCCGTTACGCCTTTGAGTTAGCTGCACAAAGAGAACGCAAGCACGTCACCTTGGTACACAAGACAAACGTGTTGACGTTTGCAGGTGATTTGTGGCAGCGCGCTTTCAACGATGTAGCAGCGCAGTTTCCGCAAGTTTCTACGGCCTACAACCATGTGGATGCGGCATGTATCTATTTCGTGCAAGATCCACATCGGTATGACGTCATCGTGACGGACAATCTTTTTGGTGACATCCTCACCGATCTTGGTGGCGCCGTGAGTGGTGGTATCGGACTTGCATCGTCGGCCAATCTCAACCCCGCGCGCACAGGGCCGTCCATGTTTGAACCAGTTCATGGTTCGGCACCCGACATCGTGGGTACAGGTAAGGCAAACCCCACGGCTGCAATTTTGTCCGCGGCACTCATGCTTGATTTCTTGGGCGAAAACGCTGCTGGAGACGTGATTCGAGCAGCTTGTGCCACAGCACCCACGGGTTCCACCGTGGAAATCGGAAACGCAATCGCCTCAGCGGTCGCTTCCCACTAATCTTCCCTCAACACCGCAACAAGGAGCTGGTATGCCCACATTGGTCCCCACACCGAAAATTTGGATGAACGGAAATCTTGTTGATTGGGACAAGGCTCAAGTGCATGTGTTGACGCACACTTTGCATTACGGCACAGGAGTGTTCGAAGGTATTCGCGCATATGAATCTGCCGAAGGCCCTGCTGTATTTCGTTTGACGGAACATATTGAGCGCTTGTTTCGCAGCGCAAAAATTTTGGGAATGGAAATTCCATATTCGGTAGCAGAAATCGTGCAAGCCACAAAGGACACCGTGCGATCCACTGGTTTGCCCGGTTGCTACATTCGCCCAATTGCCTACTACGGCTACGGAGAAATGGGACTTAATACGCTTCCTTGCTCTGTAGATGTGGCTATCGCATGTTGGCCATGGGGTGCCTACTTGGGTGAAGAAGCGTTGACCAAGGGTGTGCGCATGAAAATATCTTCATGGAAGCGCCTTGATCACAACATGTTGCCACCAGCTGCAAAAACTGTTGCCAACTATGCAAACTCATCGTTGGCAAAAGTGGAAGCGCTACGTGCGGGCTACGACGAAGCAATCTTGTTGAACAATGAAGGACTTGTCAGTGAGTGCACCGGCGAAAATCTTTTCGTGGTGCGCAACGGCACTGTCATCACACCGCCTATTTCGGCAGGCGCGCTGGAGGGCATTACTCAGGCAAGTGTCATCACCATTCTCGAAGACATGGGATACAAGGTGGAGAAGGGCAACATCGCTCGCTCCGATCTCTATATCGCCGAGGAAATCTTCTGTGTAGGTACCGCCGCCGAGGTCAGTGCCATTAACTCAGTCGATGATCGCTCGATTCCATGTCCAGGCCCCATCACCTTGAAGGTGGCAGAGACCTACGGCAAAGCCGTTCGCGGGCAGATCAGCCAGTACAAGTCCTGGTGCGAGCTGGCCTAAGGCCCTGATTGCAGAAGGTTCTTGGGCCCTACCGGGGCTCAAGGGTCAAAATATAGACTGTGTTTGTCCACAGCGAATCTGGGTGTCCGTAGGGGTGCTGGGGTTTATCCACAAGTTTGCCCACAGGGGTTGACGAAGCCTGTGGGTGAGGCGATACTGAAAGCCATGATCACCGCATTGACCTCCTACCGCATCGCCGGTTCGTCAGCTGTGACCATCATTATTCTCTAGCGCACGCCGGCCTCCGACGTGCGCGTATCCGCCGCCTAGAAGGGCGGCTTTTTCATTTCCCAAACACCTAACTGGTGCATTCAGCCGACAGACTTACAGAATCCAAATGGAGACATCCCAATGACACAGACACCCACACAGCTAGAGATGGTCGAAGCATTCGACACCACCTTGCGCGATGGCATGCAAGTAGAAGGTGTTTCGGCCACTGTCGAAGACAAACTTCGTATTGCAGAGCAACTTGATTACCTTGGCGTGCACTTCATTGAAGGTGGTTGGCCAGGTGCGAACCCGAAAGACATTGAGTTTTTTGCCCGCGCATCGACAGAACTGCAACTCAAGCACTCCACATTGGTTGCATTTGGATCTACACGCCGCCCCGCAGGAAAAGTAGATGACGATGTCACTTTGCGCAATCTTTTGGATGCCAACACATCTGCAGTGTGCATTGTTGCTAAGTCGTGGGACTATCACGTCACCAATGCATTGCAAACAACCCTTGAAGAAGGTGTTGCAATGGTTGCAGACTCAGTTGATTTTTTGAATCTCAATGGTCGTCGCGTGCTTGTTGACCTTGAACATTTCTTCGATGGCTACAAGAACAATCCTGAATTTGCCATGAAAGTCATTGAGGCAGCCGTCATGAAAGGTGCAACACACTTGGTGTTGTGCGATACCAATGGTGGATCTTTGCCACATGAAGTGTCCGACATTGTGGGACGCGTGAAGTCATTTGTAGGTAACGATGCGACGCTGGGTATTCATTGTCATGATGACACTGGATGTGCAGTAGCAAACTCTATGGCTGCCGTTCTTGCGGGTGTGCGCCATGTACAAGGCACATTGAATGGTCTCGGCGAGAGAACGGGCAACACCAATCTCACCACTGTCATTCCTAACTTGCAGTTAAAGATGGGCTTCCAATGTTTGCCAGAAGGAAACCTTGATCGTTTGACCGCAGTGAGCAACCATGTTGCCGAAGTTCTTAACCGACCATTAAACCCACAAGCTCCCTATGTGGGCGCATCTGCGTTCGCACACAAAGCAGGGCTTCATGTGTCAGCGATTGCGCGCGCCAAGGACGCCTACGAGCACGTAGCGCCCGAGACGGTGGGCAATGGAACACGCTTTGTTGTCTCAGAGATGGCTGGTCGTGCGACCATTCAAATGAAGGCCGATGAACTAAAGCTCGAAATGGATGGCGCCGCTGTAAATCAAGTCATTGACGATCTCAAGCGCTTGGAACACGAGGGCTATCACTTTGAAGCTGCAGATGCTTCGCTTGAGTTGTTGATGCGACGTGCATCGGGTTGGCAACAAGATGCATTCCGCGTGGAATCCATGCGTGTCATTACCGACGAGACTGCCGATGGTCGTTTCACAACAGAGGCCACCGTCAAGGTGTGGGTAGGCGATGAGCGTTATGTTCACACTGCGGAAGGAAATGGACCAGTCAATGCAATTGACACCGCATTCCGCGCCGCTTTGGTGTCTCGATATCCGCAACTCAACAAAGTGCATCTCACTGATTACAAGGTGCGCATTCTCGATGGTGCAACTGCCACTGGTGCTGTTACCCGAGTGCTGATTGATGCCACTAATGGTGATCGCTCCTGGACCACCATCGGTGTGTCTGCCAACATCATCGAGGCATCGTGGCAAGCGTTGGAAGAGTCACTGATTTACGGGCTTTTGCACGCCTCATAATCACTGTCTTCACACTGCCTTCGATGGGGGCGTAGAGTCTGTGGTCTATGGCCACACCGCGATATGCCCCCGTTTCCCCCGTTGAGCCGGTTCGTTATTACGAATCGCCAGAGGTCGTGCCCGAGAACTGGGTACCAGGTCGTCCAGGTGAAATTGAAGGTCGCCAACCCACAGGTGAGCGTCTGGGGTATCAAGGCCCCGATCAGGGCTACATCATCACGTTGGCCGAGCGCGCTCGCACTCGTATCAAAGTGTCCGCCGGTGAATCTGTAGATGATGCATTGCGTGGATGCTCACTCATTGCATTGCGTCGTGCATCACTTTTTGGTCGCGCACCCGTTGTGCATGACCTCAATCTCGCATTAGGTCTGTGGGGATTTCTTTCCGATTCACCCCCGCCTGATCTTGTTGCGGTACGCAAAGAACTATTCATCGGAGTAGGGCATGTGCATCACTACAAAGAAGGCCGCGATCTGGCTGACTTGGTACCGGAATCCACATTGCGCATGACCCCTGACCAGGTTGCAGCACGTTACGTATCTGAATGGCGAGTACTCACGGGGTACACACGATGACAATTTATTCAGCACCACTCAATGACATTCAGTTGGTTCTGAATGACTTTTGCAAGTTGTCTGACATCATGGCGATGCCAAAGTTTGCCGACCTTGACCCCGCAACGGTGCCGGACTTGCTGGCAGAAGCTGCGCGTTTTTTTGAACAGACATTTGCACCACTGAACACGTTGGGTGACACGATGGGTTCTCATCGCAACGACGATGGTTCAGTAACCACTCCTGATGGTTTCAAAGAGGCATACAACGCATACGTAGAAGCTGGCTGGGGTGCAGTGGGATTCGATCCAGGTTTTGGCGGCGGAGGATTCCCATGGCTCGTCAACATTGCTCTGCAAGAAATGATGAATTCAGCCAACATGGCTTTGACTATGGCGCCATTGCTCACCCAAGGCGCTATCGATGCCATCATGCATCACGGCGATGAAATTCAACGCATGACATATTTGCCCAAAATGATTTCTGGTCAATGGACAGGCACCATGAATCTCACAGAGCCCGATGCAGGTAGTGATGTGGGTGCAGTGCGCACAAAAGCAGTGCGCCAAGGTGATGGTTCTTATCTCATCAGTGGCACCAAGATCTATATCACCTTTGGTGAACATGACATGGCGGAAAACATCGTGCACCTTGTGTTGGCGCGTACACCTGATGCGCCACCGGGAACCAAAGGAATCTCTTGTTTTATTGTTCCTAAGTTTCTCCTAGATGCCGAAGGTAATCCTGGTGAACGTAACGACGTGCACTGTGTGAGTATCGAACACAAAACGGGAATTAAAGCCAGCCCCACGTGTGTGTTGTCGTTTGGTGACAACGGTGGTGCGGTGGGGTATCTCATTGGAGAAGAAAACCGCGGCATGGCCTACATGTTCACCATGATGAACCAGGCTCGACTTGGCGTGGGGCTTGAAGGTCTGGCTCTCATTGAACGCGCGTATCAACAATCTTTGGAATACGCCGGCTTGCGTAAACAAGGTCGTGCACCAGGTGCCCCAGCAGGTGAAGCATCTCCCATCGTGGATCATCCAGATGTGAAGCGCATGTTGTTGACGATGAAATCGACAATTGAAGCCTTACGTCGGATCATCTACTGGAATGCTGCATGTTTGGACATCGCTGCACATCATCCCGATGCTGCCGAGCGTGACAAGGCCAATGACATGGCCGCATTGTTGACGCCTATCTCGAAGGGTTGGGGAACCGACATGGCGGTGGAGTTGACCGGAACTGCAGTGCAGATTCATGGTGGCATGGGCTTTATTGAAGAGACCGGCGTC
>JBIKSB010000069.1:0-5862 GCA_044348855.1 Ilumatobacteraceae bacterium
AACAAGACCAAGTTCTTTTGTGGAGCATTCAGAAAAGAGTGCAATGTTGCGGAGATGATCGACGGAAGACTTTTTTGATGCCATGAGGGCAAGTGTAATCACACTTTGAGACCTTGTTTTTCGCTTCTGCTACTCCGCTGTATCTGAGTGGCAGAAATATGCAAATAACTGGATTTAGTGGCCTTTTGCCTGATTTGCGACACCTTCGATGGCGGCCTGAATGGCGGCCTGGTCGCCGAGGTATGTCACTTCGGCAACCTCGAGAGAGTCCGTCAAGTTATAGAGGCGTGGAACTCCTGTGGGAATGTTCAACTCTGCGATGTCATCTTCGGGAATGGATTCCAATGCCATCACCAGCGCGCGAAGTGAATTGCCATGTGCAGCAACCAACACATTCATGCCTGCACGCAATTGCGGCACAACCACTTCGTGGAAATGAGGAACCACTCGTGCCACCACATCCTTGAGGCATTCAGTGGCAGGCAAAAGATCAGGGTCAATTAAGCGATAGCGGGGATCATTCACGGGATGTTCCGGACTGGTGCGTTCCACGGGGGGAGGTGGAACATCAAAACTGCGGCGCCATAGCTTGGTTTGGGCCTCGCCATGAGCCTCGGTGGTGGCCTTTTTGTCGAGGCCCTGGAGAGCGCCGTAGTGGCGTTCGTTCCATTTCCAATGGCGTTCCACGGGAAGCCATACCTGGTCCATCTCGTTCAAGGCCAAATGACAGGTCATGCAGGCCCTTGTTAATAAAGAGGTATGGGCTACGTCGAAGACCAGCCCGGCCTCTTTCATGGTGCGCCCTGCGGCTCCGGCTTCTTGGGTGCCTTGGGCTGAAAGGGGCACATCGTGCCAGCCAGTAAAGAGGTTGAGTTCATTCCAGGTGCTTTGACCGTGGCGAAGGAGGACAAGTTTTCCGAGCACGAGCACATCGTATGGCCCTCTTGGGTTCCGTGGGTAATTTTCGGGTCTCAGACCCGGAGTACAAATGTTGAGTCGGTATGTATCAAGTTTTCTGTCACAGAAGTTGTCACTGTGGTGGAGCACCCTTATTCTGAAACCACATACCCCCCGGCATGGCCGGACAAGTCCAGGAGACAACTAATGGCAAAAGCAGTCGGCATTGACCTCGGAACCACCAACTCCGTAGTTGCAGTTCTTGAAGCAGGCGACCCAGTCGTCATCCCTAACTCAGAAGGTGCGCGCACCACGCCTTCCATCGTTGCGTTCTCAAAGACGGGCGAAGTGTTGGTGGGTGAAGTGGCAAAGCGCCAAGCAATCACCAACCCCGATCGCACATTTCGCAGCATCAAGCGCGAAATGGGAACCTCATGGAAATCAGACGACATTGATGGCAAGAAGTACACACCTCAGGAAATCAGTGCACGCACACTCATGAAGCTCAAGCGTGACGCAGAGGCGTACTTGGGAACAACAGTGACCGACGCAGTCATCACCGTTCCTGCGTATTTCGATGACGCACAACGCACAGCAACAAAAGAAGCAGGCGCCATTGCAGGTTTGAATGTATTGCGTATCATCAATGAGCCCACTGCTGCTGCTCTTGCATATGGCCTCGATAAGTCGTCACAAGACGAAACCATTTTGGTGTTCGACCTCGGTGGTGGCACGTTCGACGTTTCAGTTTTGGAAATTGGCGATGGCGTGTTTGAAGTAAAGAGCACACACGGTGACACTCACCTGGGTGGTGACGACTGGGACCAACGCATCATTGATTGGTTGGTACAGCAATTCAAATCGGCACACGGTGTAGACCTTGCACAAGACCGCATGGCACTGCAGCGCCTCAAGGAATCAGCAGAAAAAGCAAAGATTGAATTGTCGCAAACACAACAAACACAAATCAATCTTCCGTTTATCACTGCAACAGCAGAAGGCCCCTTGCACCTCGATGAGTCATTGTCACGTTCTAAGTTCCAGGAAATGACTGCCGATTTGGTGGAGCGTTGTCGCGTTGCATTTGAAAAGGCGTTGAAAGATGCTGGACTCACAAAGAATCAGGTGAACCATGTGATTTTGGTGGGTGGATCTACTCGTATGCCTGCAGTGCAGGAATTGGTCATGAGCCTCACTGGCAAAGAGCCCAACAAGACAGTGAACCCAGACGAAGTGGTTGCTGTGGGCGCAGCAGTACAAGCTGGTGTGTTGAAAGGTGATGTGAAAGACGTTCTGTTGTTGGACGTGACGCCATTGTCCTTGGGTATTGAAACCAAGGGCGGCGTGATGACCAAACTCATCGAACGCAACACCACCATTCCTACTCGTCGTACAGAAGTGTTCACCACCGCAGACGACAATCAACCATCGGTAGAAATCAATGTGTTGCAAGGTGAACGAGAAATGGCGAGCTACAACACCTCGTTGGGCAAGTTCCAATTGGTGGATCTGCCACCAGCTCCTCGTGGCATTCCGCAAATTGAAGTCACCTTCGATATTGACGCAAACGGCATTGTGCATGTGTCTGCTAAAGACCGCGCCACAAATAAAGAGCAGTCCATGACAGTGACGAACTCTTCTTCACTGAGCAAAGAAAAGATTGAAGAGATGATTCGTGATGCTGAGGCACACGCCGAAGAGGATCGCCGTCGTCGTGACGAAGCAGAAGTACGTAACAATGCAGACTCACTCGTGTATCAGACTGAAAAGGTTTTGCGTGAGCAAGGCGACAAGGTCACCGACGATGAGAAGCAAGCAGTTGAAGGTCCGCTTGCTGCACTGAAGTCAGCAATTGAAGGAAATGATCTTGAACAGATCAAATCCGCCACAGAAACCTTGATGAGCGCAAGCCAGGCATTTAGCCAGAAGTTGTATGAAACAGCTGCACGCGACAGTGATGCAGCGGGAACATCAGCATCTGGTGCTGGTGCAACCGCAGATGATGACATTGTCGATGCTGAAATTGTGGACGAGAAATAGGTCATGACCGAAGAAGAAGCGAATCAATCAGAGAACTCTGATGTGACTGCAGAAGAAGAGATTGTTGTCGAACACGACATTGAAGCTCTTCTTGCTGAGCGTGATGAGTTCAAAGACATTGCACTTCGGCTGCAAGCAGATTTCGAAAACTACAAGAAGCGCGTCGCGCAAGTGCATGCCGATGACGTCAATCGAGCTACCGGAAAACTTGCAGAAGAGCTACTTCCTGTTCTCGATGCGTGTGAAGCTGCATTTGCCCATGGTGCAGATGGGGTAGAGCCCATTTGGTCTGCACTTATGGGAGCGTTATCGAAGCAAGGCCTTGTAGCAATGGATCTTGTTGGCCAGCCGTTCAATCCAGAACTTGCCGAAGCAGTAATGCATGAACCAGGTGATGGGGGCGACCCTGTTGTGGTTGAGGTATTGCGCACTGGTTATGAGTGGAAGGGCCGCGTGTTACGCGCAGCCATGGTGAAGGTGAAGGGGTAAGTCGTGACTGCCCAGCGCGAGTGGTTTGAGAAGGACTACTACGCCATTCTCGGTGTATCGAAAGATGCCTCCGACAAAGACATCACCAAGGCCTACCGTCGTTTGGCACGCCAGTATCACCCTGATGCAAATCCGGGTAACGCTGAAGCCGAAGAGAAGTTCAAGCAAATTTCTGCGGCATACGACGTTGTAGGAGATGCGACAAAGCGCAGTGAATATGACGACGTGCGCAGAATGGGACCTGCTGGCGGCTTTGGGCCTGGCGGTGGCTCTTTTAACTTCGATGGCGGAGATGGCCTTGGCGACATCTTGGGTCAAATGTTTGGAGGCCGCGGTCGACGTGGTGGCGCATCGGGTGTGGGTCCACAACGCGGCGGTGACATTGAAGCCACATTGACGTTGTCGTTTGAAGATGCAGCACACGGCCTCACTACTTCTTTGCATCTCACAGCAGATGCACAATGCGCCACGTGCACAGGCTCTGGTGCCCGACCCGGCACATCTCCCAAGATGTGTAGTGCATGTGGCGGGCGTGGCTCGGTTGCCAACAATCAGGGACCATTCTCTCTCTCGTCGCCATGTCGATCATGTGCAGGCAAGGGAACCATCATTGAATATCCATGTGGAACCTGTCGCGGAAGTGGCGTAGAACGTCGTCCTCGCGAAGTGCATGTGCGCATTCCTGCAGGTGTAGATAACGGCCAGCGCATTCGTCTGAAAGGTCGTGGAACACCAGGTCGCAATGGTGGACCTGCAGGTGATTTGTTCGTGGAATGTCTTGTCACACCACATCCGGTGTTTTCTCGTGAAGGACTCACTTTGTTGACACGTATTCAGGTGTCGTTTACTGAAGCAGTGCTGGGTTCCACCATCACTGTGCCCACTTTGGATCACAACGATGTCACTTTGCGTTTAAAGCCCGGCACTCAATCTGGTTCACGCCATCGCGTGAAGGGCAAAGGCATTAGCACCAACAAAGCAACGGGTGACTTGATTGTGACTGTAGATGTTGCTGTGCCCACACAGTTATCTGATGCCGAACGGGAAGCTGTAGAAGAACTGCACAAAGTCCTTGTGAATCCGCGTGTCAAGGAGAAGTCATAATGCGTCAACATCATCAAGCGGTGTACGTCATTTCTGTGGCGGCCGAACTTGCAGGAATGCATCCACAAACGTTGCGCATTTATGAGCGCCGCGGATTAGTAATGCCCGCACGCACCACTGGTGGCAATAGGCGTTATAGCGATGCAGATATTGCACGCCTGCGGCGAATTGCAGAACTTGCATCTACCGGCATGAACCTTGAAGGCATTCGACATGTGATGACACTTGAGGAAGAAGCTGCGCGACTGCGCGAAGAAGTGATGGAGTTACGCCAACGACTTCTTGACGCAGTGAATGCGATGGAGTCACAGTCACGAGGAGCACTAGTTCCGCTACGTCAGGCCGTGGCGGTATTTGGTGAACGCCCCAGCATCTTTCAACCACGCCGTTAGTTCGTCGTACGAATAAAAGGAGTCATCCCCCATGGCTATCGACCCAAAAAAGTGGACAACAAAGACACAAGAAGCAATTGCAGCTGCAGGTGATTCAGCCAGATCGCAAGGCCATCCTGAAGTCACGGTGGATCACGTGCTTGTCGCGTTGATGAATCAACCTGAGACAATCATTCCCGCATTTCTTACCAAGCTGGGAATTGCACCTGGCATGTTGCGCACTAAAGGTGAAGAGAATCTGTCGCGTCTTCCTCGTGCAGAAGGTGGCGCAGAACCACGCATGACACGTGAGTTGGGCAATGTCATTACGAACGCAGACAGTGCGCGCAAGGACATGAAAGATGATTATCTTTCCGTAGAGCATTTGTTGTTGGCGATGAATCAACGCGTGGGAATTGGTTCAGAAGAAATGTTGGCGGCATTGCGCGAAGTGCGCGGTTCACATCGTGTGACCTCGCCTGACCCCGAGCAACAATTCGCAGCATTGGAAAAATACGGTCAAGATCTCACCGCGCGTGCTCGTGAAGGAAAAATTGATCCGGTGATTGGCCGCGACGAAGAAATTCGCCGTGTGATTCAGGTGCTGTCGCGTCGTACAAAGAACAATCCTGTGCTTATTGGTGAACCTGGCGTGGGAAAGACCGCAATCGTGGAAGGACTCGCGCGACGCATAGCCGATGGCGATGTTCCCGAAGGCTTAAAGAACAAGCGATTGATTTCTTTAGATATGGCCTCCATGGTGGCCGGTGCAAAGTATCGCGGAGAGTTTGAAGAACGTCTGCAAGCAGTACTTAAAGAGATCAATGATGCCGCTGGCGATGTCATCACTTTCGTAGATGAAATGCACACGCTTGTGGGCGCCGGTGGATCAGAAGGCGCGATGGATGCAAGCAACATGATTAAGCCCATGCTTGCCCGTGGCGAGTTGCGCATGATTGGT
>JBIKSB010000070.1:0-5826 GCA_044348855.1 Ilumatobacteraceae bacterium
ACCACGCCCGGTGCATCACTATGGGGCATGGTAATCAGTGTGGACGACATGGAGAGGTGGGCGGCACAGTGTGGCCCTGATATCACCTCGGTGCCTAAGCAAGCCACACAACCAGGCCGGCTGATCTCTACTGTGCGCTCTGGGGTGGGGCTTGGGGTTCCCTTTGCTGTGATGACGCCACATGTTTCTGTGGACGACACAGAGAACTAGTCGTCGTTAGATTCTTCCTCGCCACTGAGTTGACGAAGGTGGCGCGCACCCACTTCGCATGATTCAGCAATGGGACACCAGCGACATTGAGCACCTGGACGTACTTCAGGCTGGCGAGTCTTGAGAACAAGATCGGCAATGAGGAGTGTTCCGTGTGCAGTGCGTCGCACAGCAGATTGCAAAAGACCCTCGGTGACATCTTCGCTTTCAAGTCGAGCAGAATCGAGCGAATACGAACCAAGTTGACGTGGTGTCTGGCGGGAGCGAAGAGACTCGATTAAGGCGTAGAAGCGTAAGTCATCTCGATGAGTTGGAGTTAAGCGACCTGTTTTGAGATCAATGATGACTTTCTTGCCAGGACCACCAAGCACTAAATCCATCCGCGAAGAGAAGATGACTGAGTTATCAAACAGTGAATAGGACGCGGAGTATTCCACCATGGGTCGCCATTGCGCCTTGATGGGAGGAAAGCATTCAATAAAGTTTGTGACTGCCCCAAGCACTGCACCTCGCAGCTCTGCCATCTCGTGAGCAGTGAGTGACACGAGAAAGCCCGATGCGCTTTCGCGAGGATTCTCCGCAACACTTGTGATAGCGGCATCGACAATCTCTGCAGGTATGACTGGCCCACGCCAGTTCAAAAGAAGTTCTATTCCCTTGTGAGCGATAGTGCCGCGAACCGTATTGATGTTCCAGGCAAATGGTGCCTCGCGTTGCAGCATGTGGAATTTTTCGCATCCATGCACTGTGGCGATGTGGTGCTTGTTGACCCGTAGCGGTGCTTCTGCGGTGAAGGCATTGGCGATCGGGGCTAGCGCAACAGTGAGTTGTTCTTCAATGGATTCAATGACCTGTGTGGGTAGGGGTTCCCATTCGGGGGGAATGCCCAGGGCATCGATAATTGCTTGTTGCAGGGGGTTCAGTTCGATATCCACGTCACAATCACATTAGGTGTCGGCAGTGTCATGGCAGAGAAGCGCTGCCACACCCCTTTGGCAAGATGAGTCCATGGGTGCTTCTGCGACAACGAAATTCACTGCCGCAGCGCGTGTTCTGGCTCAGCGGGCCGCCGAACTAGATCTTGTTGTGCCCGGTTTTCGCAGTCCACCACGCATCGTGGGAGTCAATCGCAGTATTCGTCGTGGTCGTGATGGTCAAGGGGGAGTCGTTGCAGTACGTATTGCAGATCGGCCCTTTACCGCAGCCGTGGGCGACATGATTGAAGGTGTGCTTCATATCAATCGTCTCGAGCCCACAGAGGCCGATCGAATGCGTACACAACTGTGGCGCACCATGTTGCAGTTCACTGTGGAAACAAGCCCGGGTCGCCGTCAGGCGTCTGATTCTTCGTTGGCGAATGAAGATCAAGACAGTGGAGTGTCATTCGGGCGCGTAGCCTGAAACAGTTCCAGCCCGGATGGCGGAACAGGCAGACGCAGGGGGCTTAAACCCCCCGGGTGGCAACACCTTGCGGGTTCAAGTCCCGCTCCGGGCACAACTCCCATTTTCTGAGTCGTCGCACTTCTTCAACGAATAGCCCGATAAGTAGCGGCAAGATGAAGACCGCAAGAAGTGCTGGTCTGAGAGAAAGCCATGAGGCCAAAGACACCAGCGGTGAGGTGGGTATCACGGTTCCCAGAATGTCGTCATCGACCACCGTCCACGGATCGGCCTTTTCATTTGCATCACCTTGTGTGGTGAACATTTGCCGCACACGACCTGAGGGATCTGTGCCTGACCATGTATGTATCACGCGGTGTGTGACAAGTTGATCGTCGCGGAGGAAGGTGATCACGTCGCCCACTGCGGGGATTAGTTGTGGGTCAACGGTGATCACCTCCCTCACGCTGATTGTGGGCTCCATAGATCCGCCTGTAACCACAATGTGTTCATGTGGTGAGCGGGCCGTTTGCAAAGAGCCAAGAGCAACAACAGTTGATCCGCCGATTCCCATGATGAATGAACTCACCAAAAAGAATCGACGGACCACAGTCCAACTGGTGGAAATTATGCTTGCCATGTCGCAATCGTGAGTGAGACAGAAGCGGTCTTACCAGCTGATGAGTTAGATGTACCCACCGGCAAGGTCAGCTTGAAACACAATGTTTCAGATTCACCTGTTTCGAGCAACTGTTGGTCCACGTTGAGGTTCTTCAACGTGGAAGTTGCAGCCACAAGTGATGCAGTGGAGATCTGTGCAGCCGCACATTCGGTGGCGTTGTTTACTCTCCACGTTTCTACTTCCACAACATCCCTCAAAGATGCACCTGCGCCTGTAGGTCGCACTGCGGTGATGCCGTAGTTGAAGTCAAGTGAACCAGAGTTCACAAAGTTCAGTGGGCGGTACAACACATCGCCTGGCTTCAGGTTAGACAATGGCAACAAGGTTCCATTAGCAGAGGTGATATCTACCCAGCCGGTAGATACTTCGAAATCAACCGAAGAAGTATCGGTGAACATTGCTCCTGTGGTGGCAGCCACAATTCCAGCTGTTGTTGCAAGCAAGGTGATGATGGACATCAACAAGCGTGCAATTTGACGAACGAATGAGGGCGTGTTGTTTTTCATAAGTCCACTCAAACATGGTGGGCCTTAAATGTCACCCCGCTTCAGTACCTTGGTCCTAGTACTGAAGTACTAGCTATAAATGCAGGGTTTTGCCAGATGCAGTGATGCACATCATGAAATGGGACAAGACCATTGCATGAGTGTTCCGCCGTGTTCGCCTGCCGTAAGTGAGTATGTTCCACCGCGATCAGTTGCACGAAGTGTTAATGAGGTAATCCCTGCTTTGCGTCGCTTCATGCCACTTGGCCCTATGCCGTCATCTTGCACAGTGATATCAATGCGAGATGTGGTGACGTGGACATCAACTTTCACTGTGGTGGCTTTAGCGTGCCGTGCTGCATTGGAGAGCGATTCTTTGACAACATTTTCGACGTCATGGACGAGATCGTCGGGAATCTCTCGTTCGATGTGGAGTGATAGTTTGGGTGGAGTCGACCATGCGCTTGCAAAGAGCGCAACGATTCGTTCAATTGTTTCGGTGAGTGGTCGCCGAGAAGTAGGTGTCATTTCAAAAATGGTGCTGCGGATTTCCGTAATGACTTGATGGATGGATTCAATTGCCCATTCTTTGTCGTCTCGTGCTCGAAGATTCAAACTGATAGCAAAAAGGCTTTGAATGATTGAATCGTGTAAGTCGCGACTGATGCGGGTGCGCTCAATAGACAAAAGAGTCTCGCGGGTTGCTTGTGAATAGGCCTCGCGTTGTGCGATGAGTTCCAGTTCAAGGCGGGTCATCTCGCTGAGATCAGAGCCAATTTCTAGAATCAAATCATCTAGTCGAATCCACGTGACATCGATACGTACCAAAGTCTCAGGTGGTCGATAACGGTCCACGGTCTCTTCGGAGAGTTCAAAAATCTGTTGACACTGGCCGTTTTCCCATGCGTTACGTACAAACGACAATGCAACTTTTGGTTCGTGATAGGTGGCCATTATGGATTGCCGATAGAGCACAGGCTTTATGCGAATGGACTCGTACTCATCGTTCCACCACACCAGTTCTGTATCACCAATTCGGCCAGCATCGTCAAAAACAACCCGGTGAATTCCTACGTAGTCACGAAGGGCGCGAAGAATTGTCTCGGTGTGTTGTTGTGAGGAAATTGAGGAGGGAAAGGGCTCTTTACAGGTCATCTCATGGCTCGGTGACCGGTGGGGCCATAGAAGAGGTTGCCACCATGACTGCAAGTTGTGTGCGATTTGCTGCACCCACGGTGGTCAATATCTTGGATACTCGATTCTTGATGGTTTGTAAGCCAAAGTGCACCGATGCAGCTATTTCACGATCCGTAAGACCTTGTGCGATGAGCTCGGCAATCTCTCGATCCACGGGGTCAAGCAAGACCAGTTTGTGTCGCGAACTCTGACTAATGCGCTGGGATGCTTCGCGTGCAGCCGTTGCGTCAATGCGGCGAATACTGGCATGAACATCGCGAATCGCCTCTACAAGTTCAGTGGTAGGCGAGCCCTTCAGCACAATTGCATCTGCACCGCTCGTATATGCCTCAACAAGTAACTCATCATCCATAAAAGATGTCAACAGAACTATGCGGACAGCAGGAAGATGATTTTTGATCCAATGCGTCACGTCATGGCCGAGGCCATCATTGAGGCGAACATCAATCACCGCCACGTCAACATCATCAGGTCGTTGTTCAAAGTGGGCGATGGTTTCCTCTACTGAGGCACACGTCGTGACTATCTGAAAGTCGTTGACATCATCTAGAACTTTGGCGAGTGCGTCACGAACCATGTCATGGTCGTCGCATATGAGAATCCTTAGCGACATTACAACCCACCGTATGTCGGAAATAGTCCTTATTTGCAGGAATGATTGTACTTTTCTCTGAGGAATTGTCCCGTGGGTCTGTCATCCTTGTGTCTGTGCAAATAGATCGAATTCGACTGGTAACCGTGCCTGTAGAACTGTCTGCACCATTGCGCACCTCAGATGGAATACATAAGTCTCGCAATGCAACTCTCATAGAGATCACAGACTCGAGCGGTTATGTGGGGTGGGGCGAAAATGTTGCACCTGCCGGGGTGCACTATGTAGGTGAATCGCACCACGACTCTGTGCAGGTGATGCGCGAGCAGTTAATTCCCTATGTGGTGACTCGTGACGTGATGGTCGACGAGATCAAGCCTCAACTGTGGTGGGGAATTGAAGGATTTCACTATGCCAAGCATGCACTTGAATCTGCCGTGTGGGATCTGCATGCACGTCAACACAACACATCGCTAAAGAACATTCTTGGGGGTCAACGCGACACAATTGTTGTGGGAGTTGTTGTGGGGTTGGCGGACACCATTGACGAAGTGGTGTCTGAATGCGTCACGCGGCGTGATGAGGGTTATCGGCGCATCAAATTGAAGATCTCGCCTGGACATGACATCGAAGTGGTTCGACAAGTGAGAAACGCACTTGGTGATGACTTTTTGCTGCAAGTAGATGCCAACGGTGCATACAACTCTGAGCATGTGGAATATCTCGGCCAGTTAGATGAATTCAATATTCAATTCGTGGAACAACCTTTTGCACACAATGACATCGAGTCACACATCGCACTTTCACGCCTGGGTCGTGTGCGGGTATGCATGGATGAATCCATTTTGTCCACAACAGACCTTGTGCAGATGCTTGACCTTGATGCGTGTTCAGTGGTCAACATAAAGCCTTCGCGTGTGGGTGGAATTGGGGAAGCTGTTGCAATGCACGACATCGTGCGTGCACGCGGTGTCGACGCATGGGTGGGTGGAATGTTGGAAACAGGAATTGGTCGTGCCTCTTGTCTTGCTGTTGCATCATTGGCTGGATTTACGATGACGCCTGACTTGTCCGCATCGCGGCGCTATTTTGCCCACGATGTGACCGAGCCATTCGAGATCCACGAGGGTGCGCTCCGCGTCCCCGATGGTCTGGGAATCGGCGTCGTACCCACCTCTGACGTCCTTGCCAATGACGCAATTCGTATTGAGACCGTGTTTGAGCGTTGATTCATGGCACGATGTGCATATGAAAACAGCCATGTCGTTCAGTCTTGAGGC
>JBIKSB010000071.1:0-5821 GCA_044348855.1 Ilumatobacteraceae bacterium
TGCAATCAGCATGGTGGCTTGTTGCTTTTGCAGTCGTAGAAGGAGTTGTGGGTGCGCTCTCTATTCCTGCTGCACAATCCTTGATTGCCCAAACAGCACCAGAAGGTCGGGCTACTGCAGCACAAGGTCTTGCGGGAAGTGGCGACTTGTTAGCGGCCACAATCGTGTCTCTCATTGCGCCTGCACTGTATGGATCAAGTGAAGACTACGGATCAATCATTGTGTTTGGTTTTGTAGCAGCACTGATGACCATATGCGGAACAGCGGTGGCTCTCATGTTGAGAACCACCGCTGCTACCACTGCGGATTAAGCCCGCTTTCGAAGAGTGCCGAGTTAGCTCAAGCGCTCGACAATCATTGCCATGCCTTGGCCGCCACCGACACACATGGACTCCATGCCGTACTGCTTGTTTTCCCACTGCAGACCATTGATCAGCGTGGTCATGATGCGTGCACCAGTCATACCGAATGGGTGACCAAGAGCAATACCACCACCATGGATGTTCAACTTCTCCATGGGAATTCCCAAGTGCTTGGCAGATGGCAAAACTTGAGCAGCGAATGCTTCGTTGATTTCAACAAGGTCAATCTGGTCAATTGTCATTCCTGCACGCTTCAGTGCCTGGCGACATGCCTCAATTGGTCCAAGTCCCATGATTTCTGGATTCAATCCCGACACTCCCGATGACACGATGCGTGCCAATGGAGTGAGACCCAATTGCTTGGCTTTTGTATCGGACATCACCATCACTGCTGCTGCACCGTCATTGAGTGGGCATGCGTTGCCGGCAGTGACTTTTCCATCAGGGCGGAACACTGGCTTCAACTGTGATGTTGCCTCATAGGTGGTGCCGGCACGAGGGCCATCGTCTTTGCTCACGATGGTTCCATCAGGAAGCACAAGTGGTGTGATCTCGCGCTCGAAGAAACCGTTCTCCTGGTGCGCCACAGCAAGATTGTGCGAGCGCACACCGAAATGGTCCATGTCCTCGCGGCTCACGTTTTCCAATTCCACAACATTCTCTGCTGTTTGACCCATGGCGATGTACGCATCGGGCAAACCAGCAGCGGGTGCCCAAGATCCTTGTCCACCTGCGGAGCGTGCTTTGGTGCGTGCACCTGCGTCTTTGAAGATGGCGTTAGGTGAAGTGTCGCTTGCACCAGATGCATAACGGCTCACTGTCTCCACGCCTGCAGCAATAAAGCAATCGCCTTCTCCTGCACGAATGGCGTGTGCAGCCATGCGAATGGTCTGCAACGACGATGAGCAGTAACGGTTCACAGTGACACCAGGGGCATTGTCGAGCCCAGCAAGAATTGCCACCATACGACCGATGTTGAAACCACCTTCGCCAGCGGGTTGACCAATTCCCATGATGAGATCTTCGACATCATCTGCCTTCACTTGTGGCACCTTGGCCATCAAAGCCTTGACGATCTGTGCCGACATGTCGTCGGGGCGCAGATCAACCAAAGAACCCTTATTGGCTCGGCCGATGGGGCTACGTGCGGTTGCAACAATGACTGCTTCGGGCATGAATATGTCTCCCTGTTTGGCGTTCCGCTTGTCGGAACAGACACTCCGACAGTAGCCAAAAACTCCCGAGAACTACTCCTCCGAGGACTTTTCGCGCTTTTCCGCGGCCGCCAGAACCCGTTCCATTTCCTCTAATTGAAGGGAGTCGGTCATCCCCAGCAACTTGGCATAGAACCTGATGCCCGACACTGCGCCATTGACCCGCACCGGGATGCGATCACCGAGGTCGGCTCCATATTCCTTGGGAATATCAACCGAGCGAATCCCGGCCGCATGGAGATCCTCCTCGGTGGCGGCCAGTTCGCCTCCATTCATCATGTAGAGGTCTGCATCGACGAAGAAAGTGAACTCAGCCATGGCTCCCACGGTATCTGGCACCTAGTGTTAGGGCATGAATCTTCCCTCAGTGCCATTGTCCGAGATTGACCTATCTGATCCTGAGTTCTGGACCAAGCCTCGTGATTGGAGATACGGCGCCTTCAAGACTCTGCGAGATGAGTCGCCGTTCCACTTCTTCGAAGAGCGTCTCATTGAAGACTCCCCCATTCCTCCAGGTCGCGGCTATCGCGCACTCGTACGTCACGATGACATCTGGCATGTCAGCCGTAACGCTGCTCAGTTCTGCAGTGGTCAAGGCTCCAACATTGGCGACTTGCCCGTAGAGATCAATGAATTCTTCGGATCAATGATCAACATGGATGACCCAAAACATTTCCGTCTTCGCTCTATCGTGTCGCGCGGATTTACCCCAAAGGAAATCACCGCACTTGAAGAATCCGTTCGTGTGCGTTCTGCATCGGTGATCGACCGCATGTTCGAGCGATTCCCAGAGCGAGAGTGTGACTTCGTGCGCGAAGTTGCAGCGCTCATGCCATTGCAAATCATCTGCGACATGATGGGCATTCCAGAATCTGACGAAGAAATGATTTTCAACTGGACCAACACCATCTTGGGCGTAGGCGACCCAGAATACGTGGGCTCATTTGAAGACCTCGTACGTGTGGGTGGAGAAATCTTTGCTTACGCACTTGCACTTGGCGAAGACCGCCTCAAGAATCCAAAAGACGACATTGCATCAGTAATGATGAACGCTGTTGTAGATGGCGAACGACTCACCGCCCAAGAATTTGGTTCGTTCTTTATTCTTCTGGTTGTTGCAGGGAACGAAACGACGCGTACTGCCATTGCCCATGGAATGCGCGAGTTAACTCTTCATCGTGATCAGCGCGAGTTGTGGTTCAATGATTTTGAGACACACACAAAGACTGCCGTTGAAGAAATCGTGCGATATGCCACACCGGTGATTCACTTCCGTCGTACAGCAACCCAAGACACCGAAATCAATGGCCAGCCCATTAAAGAGGGTGAGAAAGTTGTGATGTTCTATCAGTCAGGCAACCGCGATGAGCGCGTTTTTGCAGATGCAGACACATTCAACATTCAACGCCCATCGCTTCCCGCACAAGTGGGATTTGGTGCAGGTGGCCCGCACTTCTGCCTTGGCGCAAACCTTGCCCGCCGCGAAATTGCCGTGATGTTCGACGAAATTCGTCGTCGTGTTCCACAATTGGAAATCACCAGTGAGCCTGCCTATTTGCAGAGCTCATTCATCAATGGCATCAAGCGCATGCGTTGCGCGTGGTAGTTCGTTTTTCGAACTACTCCACCACCATCTGAATATCGGCAACGACCGCTGCATGGTCGCTGGGGTACACCCCTGCCACAGATTCCACTCCAGCAAGCCATGTACGCAATGGATTACCCAAAGGACGTGGGCGCGGCCAGGACACGAATACATAGTCAAGTCGTCGATTGGGCCACGCAGAATCTTCGATATAGGGATTATCGCGACGCCATGTGAAGCCTGCGTCATCGCCGGCAACTTCCCATAGGTCTGTAAACACCAATCCATCGATGGCAGGTTCGCGACGACCTGTCATCATGCGTATCTCATCAGAATCTGGCACTGCGTTGAAATCACCGGCGAGCACAACGGGCATCTCTACTTGTGGATCGACACGTAGTTGATCGACGATGCCGCACAATGCCTCACACTGCGCGACACGTGTTGCAGAGCCATCGAATGCATGATCGAGATGAGTGCACACGGTCCATAGACGACCAAATGGAGTTTCTACTTGGGCAGCGATCGCACGTCGATAACTGGGAGCACCCGTGACATCGGGGAGGCGATGTACTTGCCACGACACAATGGGCCACCGAGACAAAACTGCATTTCCCAAAGACACACCGTTGTCGTACCAAGGTCCTTCGGTGCGCACCACGTTCATGTTCAATTCGTCTGCGAGCCATTGCGCCTGATCTAGACCACCCTCTTGGGCCCACACTTCTTGCAAGAACACAATGTCGGGTGCTTCGTTGTGCAGCACAGACAAAATTGCCCCTTGGCGCTCTCGCCAGGGGCCAAACTGCCACCACAGATTCCATGTGAGCACGCGTGCCTGCATGTTCTCAGTCTTTCAGAAATTCAATTACTGCGGAGGCAATTGCCTCTGGTTGTTCTGGCAACATGGCGTGACCAGCACCGTCAATCTCAACCAAACGAGCGTGTGGTGCCGATTCGGAAACATATCGCCGACCGTTTTCTACAGGTGCAATGGCATCTTGCAGAGCCTGTACCACCAGCACACGATCAACTGAGGCGTTCCACCATTCTTCGCGTGGCGTCCTTAACACTGCTGATCTTTGATATTTCATAACTTCTGGAAACCAACCATCGCGCCATACGGAAGGGTCATTTCCTTCGGCGAAGAATCCCATCTTCACATTCTTCATATGCTCATCATCGCTCAAGGTCGTGTCATAGCACGCAGCAAGTGCTGCCCAAATATGTTCCTCTGGTTCTACTAATCCACCTGCTGCCAGCAGCGTGAGTGAGAGAATGCGACTAGTGAAGTCCGCAGTGATGCAACGTGACAATCGATTCCCGAAAGCGTGACCGATGAGATGGAATTTCTCAACACCCATTGCATCAATCTGAGTGATTGTGTCCGCAGCGAGGTCATGCAAAGTGGGCTTACCAATAAACGTTGGTCTTGGGTCAATACCGATTGCAGTAAATCCTGCGCTACCCAGTGAGTCGCGTAGCGAATCAAAATCTGATGCAGGCCGACCTAAAGACGGAATAAGAACGACTGTTTCCACTAAGGAAACCCTAACGGTGATGACACAATCGCCTCCCTATGTGGACGAGAATAGAGACGATGAATTCTGTTCCTTCCTTTGCAGGAGTGTTTGGCGGCGGCGGGCTCTTTGGTATCGGCTATGGCCTTGGCGTGGTAGATGGCTTGCGCACTCGCGGCATCGAACTCCACGGCTCTCCGATGTTGGGTACATCGGCGGGCTCATGGGTGGCGGCCGCAACGGCACTGCAGGTGAGTTTTGAGACACTGGTTGCACTGCCTGTCCCCACATTTCCCAATCCTCGAGCAGGAGTACTAGCCGACATCGCAAGCCTTGCCTTCGGGCAACGCACCGACCCACTCGTCAGTGTCGTGGTCACACAAGTACCACGCCTTCGTCGAACCGTTCTCAATGGCGCAGACATACCCCTTGCCCAACTAGTAGCTGCATCATCTGCAGTTCCTGGGCTTTTGGCACCACAACGCATCAACGGCACTCGTTATGTCGACGGTGGCGTGCGTTCGGCAGTGAGTGTGGACTTAGCTGGCGCTGCGGACACGTTGGTGATTATCACTCCACTTGCCGGCGCCATGTTTGGCCCATTTGGTCGATTTGTAGATCACCGAACTGACCAACAACAAAAACTGTGGCACGACCAACATGGCGGGCGGTTCATTGAATTCTCCCCCAAAGCAACCACAGCCGATGTTGCCTCACTTCCCCATCACCTCTTTGATCCACGACGCGCCCTCGAGGCGTATCACCGGGGCTTTGATGAAGCCACATCAATCTCGCTTGATGGATAGAGCGCCCAGTACGCACCCACGACACCACGACAATTAGGGTGACGTTTAGTTCTTAGGGGAGAACGTTTCTTAGGGGGAACTATGAAAAAAATATTGCTACGACCAGCACTTGCTGTGGCTGCGTTGTCACTCATTTCGCTGAGTGCCTGTGGCACAGGTACTGAAACCCAATCAGGTCCACAAGTTGACCTTGATGCGGTGATGGCCGAAGTAGATGCAGAGATTGCAAAATTTCTGACAGATAATGGGACACCTGGAGTCACCATGGCAATTCTGTTTCCTGATGGAAAAGGTGGAGTTATAGAGCGCACCACTACTGCAGGGTTCAGCAACA
>JBIKSB010000131.1:0-3900 GCA_044348855.1 Ilumatobacteraceae bacterium
GCCGGACTTGATTGTCTGGCGTTTTCCTATTTCGCGCAACTCTCCGGCTTGGTGCCCCTTGTGGGTATCGCCTCGGGCTATTGCTTCGCAGGAAACGCGGCGTTACTGGGCTGTTGCGATGTAATTATTGCAACAACAAACTCCAATATTGGCATGGCTGGTCCCGCAATGATTGAAGGCGGCGGGCTTGGCACGGTTGCACCTACCGACATTGGCCCCATAGAGACGCAGACTCGTAATGGTGTTGTAGATATTCATGTCGCCGATGAAGAAGAAGCTGTGGCGGCTGCAAAGAAATATCTCAGCTACTTTCAAGGGCCTCTTACAATATGGTCGCGACACGACGATGTGTCTTTACGCGAGTTGATTCCAGAACAACGCACCCGTGTCTACGACATTCGTACTGTCATACAGACACTGGCCGATATTGACAGTGTGACCGAGTTACGTCCCACTTTTGGAATTGGCATCATCACAGCATTAGTGCGCATTGAAGGAATACCTGTGGGCATCATTGCGAACAACCCCGCTCACCTTGGTGGCGCAATAGATGCTGATGCATCCGACAAAGCGTCGCGTTTTATGCAACTGTGCGATGCCTACGATCTCCCCATCGTGAGCCTGTGCGACACTCCTGGGTTCATGGTGGGCCCAGACGCCGAAGAGCACGCACAAGTTCGTCACTTTGGTCGAATGTTTGTCACTGCAGCCAGCATCACAGTCCCCTGGATCACCATCGTGCTGCGAAAGGGTTATGGCCTTGGCGCACAAGCAATGGCGGGGGGAAGTTTTCACGGTAACGCAATGACTATTGCATGGCCAACTGGCGAATTCGGCGGAATGGGCCTGGAGGGTGCGGTGCGACTTGGATACAAAAAAGAACTTGAGGCAGTCACAGACCCCGCAGAGCGCGCCGAACTAGAGAAGGCACTCATTGCCCGCGCCTACGAAAATGGCAGCGCGCTCAATATGGCATCTCATATGGAGATCGACGACGTGATTGATCCCGCAGAATCACGACAACGTATTCGAGCCATCGTGGGTGATTATGTTCCATGGCGACAACGCTCCGGCAAGAAACGCCCCATGGTCGACACTTGGTAGGCACATTGCCTCTTTGTGGCTAGTTGATAAAGGCAGCAAGTCCCGCACGTAGTTCTTGTACCAATTTCTCGTCAATGATGTTGCCTTCATCGTTGACTTTTTCATGGGCACCAGCCACGCCGATAGAGGCCACTATTGGACAGCCCAACAAAGTCATTAACGTCCCTGTTGCTTCTAACGCATGCGCACCACCACTTGGGCCTGGACCAGCCGCAATCAACATCACTGGTTTCTTCAATAGTGGCCCTGCAGCAAAAGGACGCGATGCCCAGTCAATGAAATTCTTGGCCACTGCCGAAAAAGAATGGTTGTATTCAGGTGTTGCAATCACCACTCCATCAGCTGCAGCAACCGCGGCTCGAAGTCGTGCTGCGCTGTCGGGAAGAACATCTGCATCGTCATCTTGGTTGTACAAAGGCAGATCAGACACATCGAATACCTCAACAGTCAGCCCCTCTGGGGCAAGTGACGGCAGTGCGCCGAGAATGCGAGTGTTGAAAGACTGAGCACGGAGTGATCCAGATAATGCAAGAACTGACGTCATAGACCATTGACGATACGCACAACTTCCCCACTATCCCCTACGGAAAGCCCGTTATGGCGCTCGTCTCATCCCAAGGTGACCAAGAGTTAGACCAACTCAATAGGATGACAATGTGACCATTTCTCCTATTTTTGATCCCACCGCATGGCGTGAAGTTTCAGAATTCACCTTTACTGATATCACTTACCATCGAGCCGTTGATCAAGGGACAGTGCGTATTGCCTTCAATCGACCCGAGGTGCGTAATGCGTTTCGCCCACATACTGTCGATGAGCTCTACACAGCACTCGACCATGCCCGCATGACAACAGATGTGGGATGCGTACTGCTCACAGGGAACGGTCCTTCCCCCAAAGACGGCGGTTGGGCATTTTGCAGCGGAGGCGATCAAAGAATTCGTGGCAAAGATGGCTACAAGTACGCCGACGGAGAAACAGAGGACACTGTCAACCGAGGCCGCGCGGGACGCTTACACATTCTTGAAGTGCAAAGACTGATTCGCTTCATGCCCAAAGTAGTTATCTGCGTAGTGCCGGGCTGGGCTGCAGGCGGCGGACATAGCTTGCATGTTGTCAGCGACCTCACCTTGGCAAGTCGCGAACATGCACGGTTCAAGCAAACCGATGCCGATGTTGCGTCATTTGATGGTGGTTACGGATCTGCCTATCTGGCAAAAATGGTGGGTCAGAAGTTTGCACGCGAAATATTTTTCTTAGGTCGTGAATACACAGCTGATGAAATGCATGCGATGGGGGCAGTGAACGCATCGGTTCCCCACGCCGAACTTGAATCCACTGCACTCCAATGGGCTCGAGAAATCAATGGCAAGAGCCCCACGGCACAACGCATGTTGAAATTCGCATTCAACCTGGTGGATGACGGTTTAGTTGGCCAGCAAGTCTTTGCTGGAGAAGCGACTCGCCTCGCCTACGGAACCGACGAAGCTGCCGAAGGTCGCGAGTCTTTCCTTGAAAAGCGCGATCCTGATTGGTCGCCATTTCCTTGGTACTACTAACGCTTCATGATCACCGTTGTTGAGAGTGAACTTGATCCGCGTCTTGACGCATTTCGTTGGCGCGACCGTCAGTTAGCAAGCAAACTTGAACGTCTAGAACAAGTAGGTGCAGGCCTTTTCGTAGCCGAAGGAGACCTAGTCGTTGAACGAGCACTCGCTGCAGGATGTGAGCCTGTTGCTCTGTTATGTGACGACACAATGGGTGCATATTTCGCAGAACAATTAGATAATGCCACCATTTATGTTGGCAATGAAGATCTTCGGCGAGAAGTCACGGGCCTTGGCGTTCCACTCAAGGCGGTAGGGCTTTTTCGTCGACCCGCCTTGGTTGACCCAGCCGCACTCATTTCTTCATCACAGCGCATAGTGGTGGCCGAAGCATTAGATAACCCCACCAATCTTGGAGCCATCATCCGAAGTGCGACCGCGCTTGGATGGGACGCGTTGCTACTCACTGAAGGAAGTGCAGATCCCCTTGCCCGTCGCGCGCTGCGTGTCTCGATGGGAACTGGACTTCAACTTCCATTCGCCCGGCACGAGAACTCTGTAGAGCTACACACCATGCTCCAAGAAAACAATTGTGCAACCGTCGCCCTTACCCCCCACAGTGCCGCACAAGATATCAATGCAACGTCATTTCCTCCAGAGCAAAAAATTGCACTATTGCTCGGCAGTGAAAGAGATGGCCTCACCACACAGGTACTCACACGTGCCCATCACCAGTTGCGCATTCCTATGTTCCATGACACCGATTCTCTCAACGTGGCTGCCGCAGCTGCTATTGCCCTTTTTGCTCTTGGGCCGCGCTGACCACACAATCCAATTAGTTGTTCCTCAGATGCTCAGCGGCATTGACCATGTATTGGGCAAGTTGATCGACGACATCTTCACGTGAGTCCTCGGGAATCATCTCCATAGTGGACTCAATGGCATGCGCCATATGCATTAACCAGTGATCACGTTCGCGTTCTGCAATCACAAAGGGCTGATGTCGCATTCGAAGCCGCGGATGACCCCGCTCTTCCATATAGGTATGTGGCCCACCCCAATACTGAATCAGGAAAGTAGCGAGACGGTGACGTGCCCCCTCGGTTACAGCACCCTCTGGATATAACGGAAGAAGCACTTGATCGGTCTCAATGCCGTCATAGAAGGCATCTACCAACGCGACGAAATAGTCTGCACCACAGATGTCGTACACACTTCTGTCGCTCGATTGCTCGCTCATCTTTAGAAG
>JBIKSB010000072.1:0-5772 GCA_044348855.1 Ilumatobacteraceae bacterium
CAGGCGGCCCTCAGGGCAATGGCCAAAGCATCAGATGGACGCGACGAGATGACTACTTCCCCGTCGTTCGTGCGCACAATGACATCGGCGAAGTATGTCCCCTCTGTGACATGGGTGAGCACCACGCGCACAATCTCAAGTCCGAGACGCTCAATCGTGTGCACATACAAATCATGAGTCAGTGGTCGTGGCGTTGTTTCGCCATCAAGTGCGGATTTGATAGAGGCCGCCTCTGGTCCGCCGATAAAGATGTCGAACTGTCGACGCGGAAGATCGTCTTCTCTCAAGGTCACAACCGGGGTGCCCGACAGACGATCGAGACGCACCGAACGCACAGAGATGTTCTTCATCACTATTTGGGTTCAGTCAAACGTGCAACGTCACGCATAATCAACGAAAGCCTCAGTTGTGCGCCCAGATCAATAAGTTCAACCAACATATTGAGTGCTTCTTCGCGTGCGGCAGGATTGCGCTGACGAAGCAGGGGCAAAATTCTTTGCTCAAATAAACTCACTTCACGGTCTGCTGATGTTTTCCAGGAGCGCAGATGGCGAATGTCTATTCCCATTTCCTGAAAACGTGCCGTAACTTCTGCCACTGCAATGGAATGAGCATCAAAGAAGGTTGTGTCTCCCACGTCATGTCCTGAGACCAATCCTGCAGATTCAAGTGCCTTCAGGAACTCAGGTTCAATGTGAGACTGGCTGAGCAGTTGATCTCGAGGAATGGATTCTGTGTTGTCCATGTGAGAGAGCGCTGCAATTCGCTGTTCACGCAATATTGACTGCGGCACTATCGGGTCTTGTTCTGCAGCCACCATCACTGGTGCCGATGGAGCAACTCCGGTTGACTGTGTCTTGCGCAGTGCCGCTTGTGCAGCCGGATGCGTGGAGGTCGTAATGTCCTCGGGCGGAATCACAAAGTCCCGACTGATATCGGTACTTTCATCCTCAAGTCGATTCTTGATCACACGCAATGGAAGATAATTGGTGCGCTGTTCTCTCAGAATAAAACGAAGTCTTTCCACTTCAGTTTCTGTGAACTTTCTATAACCGGAAGGTGTTCGTTCAGGCTCAATAAGGCCTTGTGTCTCCAAGAATCGAATTTTGGAAATCGTGACGTCAGGAAATTCCTCCAGCAGTTGCGCCAGCACTTCACCAATAGACAAGTACGTCACATCACTCATGAGATATCTTCAGCACTTTCCAAAAACACCAAACGAAATTTGCCAATCTGTAGTTCATCGCCTTGCCGCAGATCACTCACATCCACGCGTCGTTGATTTACATACGTTCCGTTGAGAGATCCAGAGTCACGCACGACATACTTCCCATCATGACGAATAATCTCGCTGTGCTGACGCGACACAGTGATGTCATCAAATGGAATGTCAGAATTCTCCGCACGACCGACGGTAGTCACGGGTTTTGAAAGAACGAAATACGAACCCTCTTCTTCACCGCCTCGAATCACCAAGATGGCAGTTCCCGCATCGATATCTCCAAGGTCAACAACAACATCGTCGTGAATACCTGGAGAGTCCTGCAAGGGGTCAACTTTTGTCAATGTAATGGTTCGATCGTCCACGAAATCGAGTACCGCACCGCAAGCACTGCAGAATGACGATGTAGGTGGGTTTCTGTGTCCACACTTATTACAAAAGACATACGTCATGGCTTATTTCACGCAGACCCAATAAGCGAGGAATATTCCTCTGGTGACATCAAAAGACTCTCATCCGACTGAGTGGCTTCAATCTCACAAATCCATCCCTCACCATAGGGATCACTATTCAACAACTCTGGTTGACCCACAAGTGCATCATTGACGGCAAGAACTTTTCCTGAGACCGGTGCATATACATCGCTCACACTCTTGGTGCTTTCAATTTCACCGAGGCCTTGCTGAGCAGAAAGAACACTGCCCACATCAGGCAGCTGTACAAAAACCACATCACCCAGCGCATCTTGTGCGTAATCGGTGATTCCTACTCGCACGACAGAGCCAGTCACGCGGACCCACTCATGATCCTTGGTATACCGCAAGTCTGTTGGGATGTTCACCACCCCAACGGTACTCGCTACAGACGGCGCTTCGAGGACATGTTGGCGCGCACTGTAGGCAAGTACTGGAAGAATGCGATGTAGGACGCAATGATTCCCGGAATACCTACGAGCCAGCCCAGCGCCTCAAAGGCCACCCACACACCCCCGGCAGCGCCAATGGTTATCCACGGCACCGCACATAACAGGGCAAAGGTTGCCCATTTGCCTAAGCGTGTCACCGCGAAACGCTCCATTCCCAGCAACGTTCCCCCCACCATCACCACAGCAATAGATACTTCGCGAATCAAAATCACCACACCAAACCACACCGGGAAGAAGCCGTAATACATCGCAGTGGTAATACCCACAAAAAACACAAGCCGATCAGCCACAGGGTCAATGATTTTTCCAAACTCTGACACCTGGTTAAAGCGACGTGCGATGTAGCCATCGATCCAATCGGTGAACCCGAGAGCACCCAAAAAGAAACTTCCCGCAACTACCCGACCATCCGCCATGAGTGATACATAAAAAGGCAACAGACCCAATCTCACCAGCGTGATTGCATTAGGAATTGTCAGCAGCGACGAGAGGTTCACATGACAATCGTAGCCCTGGTGTTCTTGACTCCTGGATGAACGGCATAAGGTGCTGATATGCCATTAATTCTTCAAGATTCCGTTGTCTTCATCACCGGCGGTGGGTCCGGTCTTGGCGCAGCCACGGCACGACGACTCGCAGCCGACGGCGCCCTCATTGCCGTCAATGACCTTGACCCTCAAGCTGCACAAACTGTCGCAGATCAAGTCGGAGGTATTGCCCTTCCGTTCGATGTCACTGATTCTGATGCCTTTGATGACGCTGTTGACAAGTGCGTCGCCCAGTTAGGTCGACTTGATGTCATGGTCAACAATGCAGGAATTGCACCACAGGATGTCTCCAACAAAATGGACCTCACCATTGCGAACCAGATGAAACGATTTGAAGGCCGCATTAGTGACATGGAACCAATGAACTATCTGGTGGATTTAACCAATGAAGCGTGGGATCGCATGTTGCGCGTCCATCTCTATGGTGCGTTCTATGGTTGTCGTGCAGCATTGCGACATATGCAACCACAGCGCAGCGGACGCATCGTGAACATATCTTCAATCCTTGGCCAGCAACCTTCTGCTGCCGCCTCACACTATTCAGTAGCCAAAGCGGGAATGATTACACTCACAAAGTCTGTGGCCGCAGAAGTAGCTCACCTAGGCATCAACGTAAACGCGGTCTGCCCTGGCTACATCGACACTCCGTTGCTCACACCATTTAGTGAGATGGTGAAGGCGGGCATTGTGACGCGCATCGCTAAGGGTTACATGGGCGAACCCAATGACATTGCAGAAATGATTCGTTTCTTGGTGGGACCCGAATCTTCGTATTGCACAGGCGATGTATTTACGGTTTCTGGCGGATACAACGGATGAGCACAGTATTTTCACTCATCATTGCAGGCGAGATACCTGGAACTTTTGTGTATCGCGATGATTCCTGCGTGGCATTTATGTCCATTAATCCCATCACAGACGGACACGTCCTTGTCGTGCCAATTCAAGAAGTAGATCACTGGATTGACATGTCACCCGAGCTCTCACAACACATCTTTTCGGTATCTCATCGCATCTCTCAGGCATTAGCCACAGCATTTCCTTGCGAGCGTGTGGGCATGATGATTGCTGGTTACGAAATAAACCATTGCCACATACATCTGATTCCTACGACAACTATCAGTGATTTCAATTTTGCTCACGCAGCAACAAAAATTGACCGAGAAGTTCTCGAAGAAAATGCCGAAAAAATCATCGCCTCACTGATCTGACACACCCACGTCAGAAAAGACGTGGATGATCATCTTGAATCGGTTGAACAGGGTTGTCTGTCTTGTCAATCAAACTGGCCCGATTATTGCGCACACTGTTCACATCTGTGCTGACCTCATGAAACGACAAGGGCGGCTGCAACGACAAATTGCAGAGCTCTCCCACTTCCATGGAAGACATCGCCCACTCACATGCAAGCTCTGATGAAAAATGCGCAGGCGTACGATGATGAATAGCACTGAGATCAGCACCGCTCTCTCGGGTCACCATTGCACACGTGTACCCGTTATCTACAACCGCTGAAGTTGTCCAAAGACCTGCTGCCCACATCAACCCATCGTCTTCACGTGTCACATAAAACGGCACCTTGGGTCGCTCACCCTCACGATGCCATTCATAGAACCCCGACATCGGAATGATGCATCGATTCGAACGCACGAGATTCTTGAAGGACACTTTTTCTGTAAGTGTTTCAGCCCGAGCATTAATCATCTTTGACCCCACTCGTGGGTCACTTGACCATGAGGGCACCAAACCCCATTGCATGATTTCTACTTCCAATGCCCCGTCGCGAACAACGAGCACAGGAATGGGTGATGTGGGAGCAACATTGAAGTTACGAAGGAGAAACTCCTCGGTGTCGGGTAGGCGCAGTACGAGACCTGCTTCTTCTACCGCGTCGCCAATCTCGGCAAGTAGATCAGCTACGCGATAGGTACCGACAAAACGACCGCACATGGACATAACCGTAATGGTCGGGCTGGCGGGATTTGAACCCACGACCTCTTGTCCCCCAGACAAGCGCGCTAACCAAGCTGCGCTACAGCCCGAATGGTGACCAATCTTATCGGTTGAGTCGTGCAGTACCCCTACACAAAAAGGTCAACTACTCGCCATCCCAAATACGTCACCAGCAAGAAGACCAACAACTTAAAGTGCCATGGAAGTTTCTCGTCTTCCAATCCCGCCATCTTTTTCAAATCAAGACTGTCAGCCGATACCCGAGTAGCCAACTGCGTTGAATCCAAAGTTCTGCCACATTGAGGACACTGCCCCTCTGACGACATCGCCGAAGGTGCAAAGTAACGAGCACACGGTTCACACCACGGCATAACTAGTCACCTTTACGGCGCACGCGCAACTTCAAAGGAATGGAGCCAAATTCAAACGCTTCACGAATTGATCGCTCAAGGTAACGAATGTAGGGCTGTGGCAACTCTCGATTCGTGAACAATGTAAACGTGGGAGGGTCCGCTGCACCTTGCACTGCGAACAACACTCGCGCACCCCCACCAGCAGGTTGACGTTGTTGCGCTTCGGCAATAATGCGGTTTACATCGCGAGTAGGAATCTTGCGGTGATATTGATCGATCGCCTCTTGCAATACCGGGCGTAATTTGTGGACGCCCTTTCCAGTAAGAGCAGACAACTTCAATACAGGCGCGTCGTCAATAAAGTACAACATTCGTGCAAGATCTGCTTCCACTTGACGGCGTTGTTCGGACTCCAACAGCTCCCATTTGTTCAACACAATAAGGATGGGACATCCAGCCACATCCACTCGCTCAGCGAGACGTTGATCCTGGCTTGTGACACCCACGGTGGAATCAATCACCAACATCGCAACATCAGCTTCGTCAATGGCCTTAAGAGCACGCACAAGTGAGTAGTACTCCGCTGAGTCATCGACCTTGCTGCGCTTGCGCATGCCAGCTGTGTCCACGAAAATCAAAGGACCATCTTCGGTCTCTACCAATGTGTCAATGGCATCGCGCGTAGTTCCAGGCATGTCATGCACAATGGAACGCTCTTGACCTACAAGCCGATTAAACAGAGTGCTTTTGCCCACATTTGGTCGACCCACA
>JBIKSB010000073.1:0-5758 GCA_044348855.1 Ilumatobacteraceae bacterium
GTTTGATGACCTCTGTGTTGATGACACCTGATGGCAAGACAGTGGAAGCAGAGGCTGCACACGGCACCGTGACACGTCACTATCGCGAACATCAAAAAGGCAACAAGACATCTACTAACCCCATTGCATCGGTGTATGCATGGACTGGTGGCTTGAAGCACCGAGGAAAACTCGACAACAATCCTGCGTTGATTGCATTCGCCGACAACCTTGAGCATGTCTGTGTGGAAAGTGTTGAAGGTGGCGAGATGACCAAGGACCTCTCTTTGTTGATCTCAAAGGAACAGCCTTGGTTGACCACTGAGGAATACCTTGAAGCATTGGATCGTCGTCTTCAGCAAAAGATGGCATAACGGTGATGAAGGCCGTCGTACTCCGTGAGCACGGTGGGCCTGAAGTACTTCAGATCGAGGATGTTCCTTCGCCAATCTGTGGCGCAGAGGACATCCTCGTTTCAGTTGTAGCAACGGCTCTCAATCGTGCAGATCTATTACAACGCATGGGGTTTTATCCGAATCCTTTTCCCCAGGGCCCTGAGATTCCCGGCCTTGAGTTCGCAGGCACTGTGAAGGCGGTGGGTGAGCGTGTGACGTCTTGGAAGGTGGGCGATCATGTGATGGGCATTGTCAGTGGGGGTGCCTATGCAGAAAAACTTGTACTTCATGAACGCCAAGCAATGGCAGTGCCGACGTCTGTGTCATTGTCTGATGCAGCAGCAATTCCAGAGGTCTTTATCACCGCGTGGGATGCACTTGTCGTACAAGGCGGTTTAACGTCTGGTCGTTGGGCCATGGTGCACGCGGGTGCATCAGGAGTGGGAACTGCAGCAATTCAGATTTGTCGTGCAATTGGTGCACGCATTGTGGTCACGTGTTCTTCTGGGAAAGTAGATGCGTGTCGCAAGTTGGGCGCAGATGTCGTTGTCGACTACACCACAGAGGACTTCGTTGCTGTAGTGCATGAAGCCACAGGTGCACAGGGTGTAGATGTGGTGCTCGATGTCATTGGGGGAGACTACGTGGAGCGCAACGTCGCTGCGCTTGCCGTCAAGGGCCGCATCATTCAAGTAGGTGTGATGGCTGGCAAACCCATTCCGTTCAATGTGGCTGTGCTGCTCGCAAAGCGGGCAACCATTACCGGAACCGTATTGCGGGCACGACCACTTGAGGAAAAGATTGCCATCACGCAAAGATTTGCGGCCGAGATGTTGCCGTTGTTTGATCGCGGTGCACTTACACCTGTGATTGATTCGCGCTACACACTGACCGATATCGCAGCAGCTCACACATTCATGGCGTCAAATGCCAATGTGGGCAAAATCATTATCGATATTGCCCCGTAGGGCGATCTATCGCTTTTCGACAGGGATGTAGTTGCGCTCATCTGCGCCGGTGTACCACTGGCGAGGACGGCTAATTTTCTGGTCCTTGTCATTGAGCAGTTCTTGCATGTGTGCAAGCCAGCCCACTGTGCGTGGAATTGCAAACAACACCGTGAACATGTCGACAGGGAATCCCAACGCTTGATAGATCAGGCCCGAATAGAAGTCCACATTGGGGTACAGCTTGCGAGACACGAAGTACTCATCACTGAGTGCAACTTTTTCAAGCTCCAACGCAATGCTGAGCAATGGGTTCATGCCAGTTACTTCAAAGACTTCGTATGCAGTCTTTTTGATCAACGTTGCGCGTGGATCAAAGTTCTTATACACGCGATGGCCAAAGCCCATCAGGCGACCTTCGCCGGCTTTGACACTCTCAATGAATGCGGGCACATTCTTGACGTCACCAATTTCGGCAAGCATGCGCACTACCGCTTCATTGGCTCCACCGTGAAGTGGCCCATAGAGTGCGGCGGCCGCTGCTGCAGTTGATGTGTAGGGATCAGAGTTTGCAGAACTCACCACTCGCATGGTGGTTGTGCCGCAGTTCTGTTCGTGATCTGCATGGAGAATGAACAGCACATCCATGGCTCGTGCAAGTACGGGATCTACCGAGTAGTCCTCGCCAATGCGGAACATCATGTTCAAGAAGTTCTCGCCATACGACAGTGAGTTATTGGGAGATACAAAAGGTAATCCCTGGCTAAAGCGGTAACACATTGCAGCAATGGTGGGTACTTTTGCCACAAGGCGAAGAACTTGCTTGTCAAATGATTCTTTGTCAAAGATGTTTTTTGCATCTTCATAGAAGGTGCCCAAGGCAGCAGTGGCAGAGACAAACATTCCCATGGGATGTGCGTCGTAGTGGAAACCATCTACGAATCGCTTACGCATGTTTTCGTGAATCATGGTGTGATGACACACGCCGTATTCCCATGCAGCCATTTCTTCTTTGGTGGGCAATTCGCCATTCAACAACAGATACGCAACCTCAAGAAAGGTGGAGTTCTCGGCAAGTTGCTCGATGGGGTAACCGCGATAACGCAAGATTCCGGCATCACCATCGAGGTAGGTGATGGAAGAGGCACATGATGCGGTCGACAAGAACGCGGGGTCGTACATAAACAAACTTGGGTCAAGTTCGCGTAATGCTGCAGATGAAAACACACCGCCCGTGATGGGCACTGTGACTTTCTTTCCCGTTCTGTCGTCGATGATGGTAATGGTGTCAGCCATATGGGATCTCCTTGACTGCTGACCGGATATTCCGACGGGAGCTTTTTTCCCCCATAGACAGGCTAGACGAGCGAGGTATCAGTTACCCATTTCCAGAGGTGTACTGACCTAGAGGGGGGTGTTGTCGTGCTTGCGCGAGACCAAATCTTCACGTTTGTCCACGAGCATGTGCAGGGATGCACAAATTTCTTTGCGTGTGTCGGCGGGGGTGACCACAGCATCGATATAGCCCCGCTCGGCAGCGATGTAGGGGTTGAGGAGCCGTTCTGTGTAGTCAGCCTCGAATGCTGCGCGTTCTTCTGGGGTGGCTCGCCGTTGCAGAATTGCAGCTGCCTGTCCCGCGCCCATTACGGCAAGTTCTGCCCATGGCCATGCCACACAGAGGTCGTTGCCCATCTTTTTGGAATCCATCACGATGTAGGCCCCGCCATATGACTTGCGGATGATGACACATATACGCGGGACAGTGGCGCGTGCGTAAGCAAACACCAATTGTGCGCCATGGCGAATCATGCCCCGCCATTCCAAGTCCTTGCCTGGATAAAAACCAGGAGTGTCAACCAACGTGACGATCGGGATGTTGAACGCATCGCAGAATGCAACAAATCGTGCAGCCTTCTGTGATGCAGGAATGTCGAGCGTGCCTGCCAAATTCATCGGTTGGTTTGCAACAATGCCAATGCTGTGACCACCCATGTGGGCAAATGCTGTTACCAGGTTTCCTGCCCAACGAGGCTTGAGTTCCAAGTACGTGCCGTCATCAACAAGTGCTGCAATTATTTTACGCATGTCATAACTGCCTGTAGAGGACTCGGGCACAACATCGCCCGCTTCTGTCGTGAGGCGATCATCGGCATCGGAAGTGTCCACAATGTGTGGCACACAATTCACATTGTCGGGCAAATACTCCAAGAGTTCTTCAATCCATGCAACAGCACTGTCAAGATCATCGACAACTGTTGATGCCACGCCACTATTGCGAGCCTGCACTGACGCGCCACCGAGATCTTCTGCAGACATTGTGATTCCCGTGAACTCAGCAACCATTGTCGGGCCACTCACAAATGCATACGAATCTTGAGTCATCACGACAAAGTCCGACAGACCAATGAGCAATGCAGGCCCAGATACAGCTGGGCCCGTCACCACGCTGATGGTGGGAATCACGCCTGAGCAATCTGACAGCGCCTTCGCGGCTTTGCCCCAACCGTGTAGCGCAGAAATGCCTTCCAAAATGTCTGCACCGGACGATTCAATCTGAAGGACCAATGGGAGAAGTTTTGTACGCGCCGTTACTGCCGCTGTTGCAATGACATGAGATGCACTGGCCGACAAGGCACCTTTATGGTGCTCTCCATTGATGGCGAGCCACACCACTTCGCGACCTTGAGAGAGTCGGACAACTTGTGCTGTAGCGGCTCCAGGAACACTGTGTTGTAACTCAACAACGATGTCGTAGTGCGAAGTATCGGTGTGAGTCACACTTCAACAGTAGACCCTCACCTCTCGTTAGGTCTCTCTGGCGAGTTTAGGAAGTGGTTTTATACCGATTTGCAAGGTGATTCCAGGTTGACGGGGAGCGTGACGTCGTGCGACCTCAAATGCTCTGTCGCGTACTGCCAATGTTGCGCGGTTGGGTCGAGGGCGATCTCTTTGCACCCATCCCACAACTCGACGTGGTAAGTCGGGAACGCTGATACGTACAAAATCGCCTTTTAGCCATCCAGGAACTGCACTTGCGGGAACAATGGCAGCACCGAATCCTTCAAAGACCAGCGATGCCATTAGGCGCACACCATCAATCTCTGCTTGTGATTGCAAGGTGACACCTTTGTTGGCCGCTGCACGATCGACAATGCGTCGTTGGGCCGTTCCTCGAGGTGCGAGAAGGATGGGGTGGTGGGAGAGTTCTTCAAGCGAGATGGTCTCGTGTTGGGCGAGAACATGGCGAGTCGGTGCAACAAGAAATAACTCTTCTGCAAACATCTCACGGGTATCAAGGTTTGCCTCCATCACCGGCAAGTGCACCAGTGCTGCGTCAATCTCTCCACTTATCAGTCGCGGCATCAGTGAACTAGTGGCGCCTTCCACGATGGTGGTCTTGACGCCTGGATGGTGTCGAGTGAGTGAATTGAGAAGTGGCGGCATGAGCCAACGGGCTGTTGTTCCAAGAACTCCAATTCGACATTCACCAGTCGCACTCTCTCCCAGTGAATGAATGTCAGCATCGATGTCTTCAACCTCATGCAGTACGCGTCGCGCACGGGCAACAACAATTTCACCCTCTTCAGTGAGTCGACCACTTGCGCGTTCGATCAATGTGGCGCCGAGCTCGGCCTCAAGACGGGCGATGTGGGCCGACACATTGGATTGCGCTGTAGCGAGGGCCTTGGCGGCACCCGAGAAGGACCCGTGCTCGGAGATGGCCACGAGAATCTGCAGTTGTTTGAGTTCCATCCGCCCCCCAGATAGGTATCTCTAAAAACGATAGCAACTATCGCATCGTTCGCCTTGAGTGTTCACGCATTCACGTGCATAATTTCACTTACAGAAATCGCGCTGGCAATGCCCCCATTAGCCAGCCGAAGGAACCCAACAGATAGTCCCCCCACTATCGGGTTTAGGTAGAGAAGCCCCGCACCCCCCTGCGGGGCTTCTCCCATTACTGGGTGTGTTGTGCGGTGGTTTTGCTCCCCGCGGGGGAGGCGTAAGGTACCCCCGTGAGCCAAGGTGCGTTTTTTGATCTCGATAGAACCATCTTGTCGGGCGCCTCTGCGCTTGTGGTGAGCAAAGTGTTGCGTGAGACAGGTGTGGTGAATCGGTCGCTTCCTGGCGAGACATTGTTGTATCAAATCTTTGAAACCTTTGGTGAGAATTTGCCGTCCATGGTGCTGGGAAGACAAGCAGTGCTCGCAATGAGAGGTCACTCGCAATCTGAAGTTCAGGCAGCGGCAGAAAGAGCTGTGCCTGAGTTAATGAATCTGTTGCAACCATTTGTGCGACAAGTCATCGATAATCATCGCGCACACGGACGACAAGTAGTTCTTGCAACCACAACTCCACGTGATCTCATCGCCCCGTTTGCTCGGGAAGTGGGTTTTGACGATGTGATTGCCACCACATATGAAGTAGATAGCACGG
>JBIKSB010000074.1:0-5743 GCA_044348855.1 Ilumatobacteraceae bacterium
GTTGCCGAAAGCAAGTTTGCAGTTAAGCCCTGCACATCGACTTGCATGGTTGTTGCAGCGAGTCCATGTAGAGGGATTACCCATGGGGCCAGGTTTGTGATGAGGAAAGTTCGACTCTTTGTAGTGGCAGTCATCGTGATGCTGTTTACCGTGATGACCTCGTCGACATCTATCGTGTCTGCACATGCGGTGCTTGATTCGTCCAGTCCTGCAGCCTCTACGGTCATTGAGGAATCACCTAGTGAAATTCGATTGACTTTTAACGAGCCGGTTGAATCATCCTTGCTGGAGATTCGTTTGTTTGGTGCAGATCAAAACGAACTCGACATCTCGGACGCTCAACGTGCTGCACAAAATCCCGCAATCGTGACGGCAAGTGTCCCCACATTGGACAATGGTGTCTATGTAGTGGTGTGGCGCGTGATGAGCACCGATGGTCACCCAGCAACAGGTGCTTTTCCTTTTGAGATAGGCCGCACAACCTCTGGTACAGGTACTGATCTTGTGGCACAGATTTTGTCTGGGCTCGACACTGCCTCTCCGTTAAAGACTCCGCTCACCATTGCGCGCTTTATTGCGTTCTTTGCTCTTGTGGCATTAGTGGGTGCGCTTGCGTTGACATGGGGAACGCCACTGATGGCCTCTGTGCGCATGCGACAGATATTCAGCATCAGCGTGATCAGCCTTGCAGTGGGTTCGGTGGGCATTCTGCTTCTTCAAGGTGCCTATGCCACAGGGCGTAGTTGGGGAGCGGTGTTCGATGCCGATCTACTGGCAGATGTGTTGAGCACACGCATTGGTGTCGCCTCGTTGGTGCGCTTTGCTGCGATTGTGGCCTGGGGTGTGTTGTTCTTGTTCCTGCATCGAGCAACAACTGCGCTGTGGCAAAACACTGCAGTCATTGTTGCTGCGGTGTCCGTGCTGACTTTTTCCGTCAGTGGCCACCCCAGTGCAGGTTCACTACCAGCGCTCTTTGTGCTTGTAGACGCAGTGCATTTTGGTGCTATTGCCGTGTGGGTGGGTGGCCTTATTGCACTGTTCTTCTTGCGCGGCGAACCAGGTGTTGATGTGCAGAGATTTTCGCGACTAGCCACCCGCGCACTTCCTGTAGTGGTTATCACTGGAGTTGCACAAGCTCTGCATCTCATTGATGGCATCGGAGATCTTGGCTCTACAACCTATGGCCAACTACTGGTGGCAAAGACTGTGGTGGTGGGTGTTCTGGTGTTATCAGGTGCAGCCGCCCGTCAGCGCATCGCAGATAACTCTGTGACACCCATTCAGTCCATCCTCAAGTTTGATGCGTTGCTGATTGTGATTGTGCTTGCAGTGACATCGGTGTTAGTGGGAACTCCACCCGGATCAACTGATAATCCTGCCGACAAGATTTTTTCATCCACACAAATTCAAGGCGATGTATTGGTGGATCTCACGGTGGTGCCCGCGCGCGTGGGTGCAGCCGAAGTGCACGTCATTCTCACGCCACCAGGGGGAGCATTGGCACCAGTGGTGGATGCCACCGTGCAGTTCTCCTTGCCTGCACGCAATATTCCTGCAATACCAGTAGCCATGTTGGAACTTGGGCCAAATCACTGGACAGGAGTCGTGCAGTTTCCCTTCACCGGTGATTGGGAAATGAAAGTGCAAGTAGAAGCAACTCCCGGCGCCATAGTGACCTACAACGCCACCGTGACAGTGACCGGCTAAATGCTTCGCACCACGATGTGGTGCGGCATGCCAGTGGGCTCATCAATAAAGCCCTCTCCTGCGACATCGAAACCACACTTCAGGTAAAACTGCAACGCTGAGTCTCGTGCACGTGCCCAGACAAGTTGTGCACCGTGTGCCTGTGCGTGCGCAATCCCGGCATCAATCAATGCGCGACCAAGTCCGACAATTTGTCGGGATGCATCTACGGCCATTCCTTTGAGCTGCATGGCTGCAATTTCGCTGTGCTCGGGGCAAGGCTTTGTAAACCAAGTCGAGGTCGCAATCACGTCTCCTGCGTCCACAATCCCTAGATGTACCACATTGGGGTAGTTGTCTTCGGGGTAGTTGCAATGCGTGGTGGGTGTTCCTTGGCGAAGTACGCGCACACGTAACGCCATGATGTCATCAAGGCCGAGCGCTACAACGTGGTGCGTCATTGTGCCTTTATCTCTGCAACATCAATAGATGCACCGTGTTGACGGGCGCTTTCATACATGGCTTCCACCACCCTGTGTGCTTCAAGGGCCACGGAAAAATCAGGATAGGCAGGGCTGTGTTCAAGTGCTGCCAACACAAACGCAGCATCGGGGTTGGGATGCCCAACAGCTATGTCGCGTGTCTTCTCTAACAGCTCATCACCTTGTAGTGAACCCGAGGCGCCATCGGCATCTGTCCATGTGACTGGGCCAAACCAATCATCACCAGAAATCACAATGGTGCGACGCTCACAAAAAATCTCCACGTGTCGAAGGCTGGCCCGCGACAGATTGTCATGCCAGATAGTGGTCAAAGTTCCTACGGCGCCATTTGCAAACTGCACAGATGCCGCAACCACATCTTCAATGCCCGGGAGTTGATGACGGTATGTTGCACGCGCACTCACTGCATCAATATCGCCGATAAGAAAACGCAACATGTCTACGTCATGGATGCTGTGTTCAAGCAATGTTCCCGCACCTGCTCGCTCCACATCTGCGCGCCATGTGGATTTGTAATGGCCTTGAATAGGAATGAATTGATCATCACGAAACACCACAGCCATTGGTGCACCAGCAGCAGGATCATCAATAAGTTCTTTGGCCCACAAATATGCAGGTGAGCGTCGCAGGATGAGACCACATTGATGAGTGAGTTGTGCATTACGCGCCTCTGTTGTCATCTGCGATGCAGAGAGAAAAGTTGTGCCCAATGGCTTCTCACAGAAGTATGGCTTGCCTGCAGCAATACACATAGAGACAAGTCGTTGATGTTCTCCTGTCCAGGTGCAGATGTACACCAGGTCGCTGGAGTCAATAACTTCTTGCTCTGAATTCACAACGTGGCTTCCCGAACCCTGAGCAAAAACTTCTGCACGTGCACGGTCCACGTCGTAACAAGCGCCGCGCACAATGTCGACGCCAGAGCGCCGCAGCATTTTTGAATGAAAGGTAGCGATATGGCCAGTGCCGATAAAACCAATGACTGGTGGCGTACGTTCGTGCTTCACAGAGTTCAGGCTAGTTGTTTGTTGGGTGGACAAATAAAAAACCCGGTGACTCACATCGTGGTGATGTGGCCACCGGGTTTTTCCAGTGTTGTATTACTGCAAATTAGCGACGCTTAGCGGTCTTCTTCTTTGCAGGAGCAGCCTTCTTGACTACTTTCTTCTTTGCAGGAGCAGCCTTCTTAGCTGTCTTCTTCTTTGCAGGAGCAGCCTTCTTAGCTGGTGCAGCTTTTTTCTTTGCTGGTGCAGCTGCAGCTACTGCTGGCTTTGTATTGATTTTTGGTGCAGGAGCAGCTCCGAGTGCGATGTCCTTGAAACCCTTGAGAGCAGTGATCTTGGCAACTGTTTTTGCCTTGATCTGAATTGTCTCTCCAGTGGCTGGGTTACGACCCTGCCGTGCTGGACGCTTAATTTTTGCGAACTTTGCAAAACCGGAGAGGTTGACAACCTCACCCTTTGCAACGTTGGCAAGAATTACGTCAATGGTTCCTTGTACTGCCGCTGCGGCGCTCTTGTTATCGAGGCCGGTGTGGAGTGCTACTGCTTGGATGAGGTCACGCTTCTTCATGAGTGAAACCGTATTCCATTCAGTGCCTAAAAACGGGGATATCTGCAGGTTTTTTTGTTTTTGCCCAGCGTGACATTGTGAACACCAAACTCGGTGCGCGCGTCATCCGGGTTTGGTCAGAGAGCGAATATCGATCACCACATCGGCGAAAAATTCCGCCTCGGCAAGGTCATGGGTGACGATGATGGCAGTGGTGCCAGTGTCGGCAATCAGGCGTTTCATATCGGTTGCTAAGTCGTCGTGTGTCTCTGCGTCCAGGCCTGTTAACGGCTCATCCATCACTAAAAGAGGGGGTTTTCGGGCCAATGCACGGGCTACTGCCACCCGACGAGATTGCCCTCCCGACAAGGTATCGGGCATACGTTTCCCATAGTCAGTAAGGGAAATGAGGTCCAATAGAAAGTCGGATCGCAACTTTCGAGTGGCTGCATCTGCCTTATCCATGCGAAGGCCAAACTCGATGTTGTCGCGCACAGTCATAGTGGGAAATAGATCCCCGCTTTGTGAGACAAGTCCGATGTTGCGTCGATGAGCAGGGGTGGATGTGATGTCAATCTCGTCGAGAAACACCTGACCCGCATCGATGGGGATGAGGCCACAAATGGCGTGTAACAGGGTGGATTTGCCACTTCCTGACGGTCCCACAATTGCCGTAGTGGACCCAGTGGGAACGGTGAGAGAGACATCGGTGAGTATTTTTTCTTTCCCATACGAGACACTCAGATGGGTCACTTTAAGCACGGCTCATCACCCCAATAGTCACGAGGATGAACGTAGCCGACAACGCAAAGGCTGCTTGTTGGGGTGCTTGTCCCACCGTGCCCATCAGTTGGCCAATTGCAATCGGCATTGTTGTGGTTCCCGATCGGGACAGAAATGATGTTGCACCAAATTCACCTAACGACACCGCCATAGATAATCCGGTGGCACGCCACAACGCAGATTTCATAATGGGAATCTCTACGGAGATGAAAGCACGTAGGGGAGATGCCCCAAGAACAGTTGCACTATGACGAAGTGATGGGGGTATTGCGATGTATGCCGGATGCAATGTGCGTGTGGTGAGAGGAAATGCAATCACTGCGTGCACCACAGGCAGCAACCACCATTGCGATCTCCATGCAATGGGATCAACATCGAAGGTAATGATGAGACCAATGCCCAAGGTTGCAGCAGACACAACAACAGGTAGCGATGACACAAAAAAGAGGAACCTATTGTTGCTGACCACCATGGCAAGAGAAAGCGGTACACACACCATCGCGGCAAGTAATGCGAACATCGCACTATTGGTAAGAACTTCGGTGGCTGAATAAGCCATGCCGGGCAAGCGTGTATCGAATAATGATTCCCACCCAGCCATTGTGAATGATTGTGTGCTGCGGCTATAGACCGAACGCCACATAGTGGCGGCTAACGGGACACCTACGACAGCAACAGCGGTTGCTACAGCACCACGCACAATCCATCGGTTATGCGTGGTGGACGACAATGGTTGGCGCCGATGAATGTGAGATGCGGGAATCTCTCGGCCACTTCGTGCGCGCGCAAGTGCGAACACAATTCCTATCATCGCCATCTGGACAACAGCTAACGCAGTTGCTGTCGAAGTATCACCGAGGCGAATTGCTTGAGTGAAGATCTCGGCTTCCATTGTGCGACGACTAAATCCACCCACAATCACAATCACGCCAAACGAAGTGAAGCAATAGATAAAGATCAACAAGGCAGCATTGTTGGTGGAGTTTTTAATGTGGGGCCACACCACATAGCGAAAGGTGTGCATGGGATGTGCGCCCAATGTTGCAGCTGCGCGCTCTAGTCGTTGGTCCAGTAATTCCCAGCGTGGGCCCACGATGCGCAACACCACAGAGATGTTGAACATTGCATGGGCCCACAAAATGGGAAAGAGCCCCGTGTTGTTGTCTGCAGGGAGTACAGCCAACACACCAGAGGCCACAACAACTGCTGGCATCACAAAT
>JBIKSB010000075.1:0-5548 GCA_044348855.1 Ilumatobacteraceae bacterium
TGAGGTTGTGCCCATTGGGGACAGTAGCCAAAACCGGAGTAGTGGTTGTTCCTACTGCAATTCCTGCGTGCACACTCACAAAACTCACCACAAAAGATGGAACGTACACTGTCAATACAAAGACAGGAAAAGTGACCTTCGTTCACCGAAAAGGATTTTCTGGCACAGCAATTGAACCAGTGATGTATCAACTAGCTAATACATGGAAGGGGCCATTTGGTGCTGCATTCACCACGTCCCACTTGATTCCCACAATTATCCCTTCACGAATTCCAGCTGCATCAGTAGGTGACTGGGTGTGGCGTGACATGAAAGGTGATGGATACCAGAACCGTAAGGACTGGGGCATATCTGGTGTATTGGTGACCTTGCGCACAATTGATGGCCGAGAAGTTACTGATCTTTTTGGCAATACCGTAAAACCACAACGTACAGATAAGAACGGCAAGTACCGTTTCGATGATTTGCCTGAAGGTCAATATGTAGTGTCAGTGCGCTATCCGAAAGGACTGTATCCCACGACTGCGGATCGCCCCGGTCGTTCGCGCAACTCTTCAACAACTCGTGCTGTATCGCGCTATCTCACTTTGGGTCAACATGATGGAACTCTTGACTTTGGCATGGTGGGTCGAAACCCGTCACTTCCAACTACAAAGTAGTTAACGACTGAAGAAGCTGGGCCAATTGTTCAGATGAACCTTGCAACGCATCAAGTTCTTGTGGGGATACAACGATCGCGAGTGAGTCAGATGTCCGCGCTAAGACAACAGGGAAAGTTCCTCTGGCGGCTTCCAATACATCTTGGGGTGCATCGTTGCGATGAAAGGTCACAAAGGGTACGGACAGAGTGCTTGCACATTGAGCCCACTCTTTCTTCGGGGTGAACACCCCGTGGGTGATATCGCATAGCGAACAATGACTGCGGCCGAGTCGTGCGCCAATCCAATAGGAGATCTCTCCACGGAGGGTGGAATCAGCGTCGTAGATGCCAATGAATTCAACTATTGGATTATCCATCAACGAAAGCCTATGAGGAGACTGCGTGAACTCGACGTGCAATGTTGCGGAGTTGTTTACGCAACATGATTCCATCGCCAGGCCCAAGAACGTAGCGAGCCAGCAGTCCACCGAATGGCAGATCAATACGCGCGCGCACTCGCGTGACAAGTCGCGTACCTGCAGGGTGGTCGTGTAACTCGTAGGCAAGCGAGAAGCAGATTCTTTTCACAAGTCGGCCGTTGCCACGCAGCGACATCACAAGTGTGTGTGGAGCATTGACTAAGTCAGCGTGAAAATCAATAAGGCCACCAGGGATTGGATCGCCACTATTGACGTCTTGCCATTCGGGGCGAATAGATGTCGCACTACGGCGTCCAAGATTGTCAATGATGTCGTAGCTGTACCAACCAGCTTTACCAAAACCCATTTGACGAATCCAGGGAAAGACTTCGGCCGGTGGGGCAGCAATGGTGATTGCGCGAGTGGCAATAAGTTGAGGTTCGCCACAAATATGGTCCCCGTTCATTGGCGCTTCGTGCTCTTCGCGGAGTGCGGTACAAGATGTGCGAGCCATGACAGTAATCAGCCTATTTCTATGGGTTCTTGACGAGCAGTTCAAGCGAAGGGTGAAATTTGCTCACTACAACTTTCTGTATCAAACCTAAAAATGTCGGTTATTTCTCAACCCGTCTACTATGTACAAGGTGAAAGACAAGTCGAGTGTGTGTGCTCAAATTCTCCAAAGTGCACGTGAAGAGTTACTGACAAACGGCATCCTGGGCCTTCGTGTGGCTGATGTGGCAGCAAAATCAAATACTTCAATCACCCAGATTTACCGGTTTTTCAGAAATCGGGATGGACTGCTGGCACGTGTCCTGGGGGACATCTACGACGAACAAACACAAGTCGCAGTGGACATCTATCTCTCCAACCTTCCCGCAGAGAGAGCGTTAACTATTCGAGATCTTGTCGATGCTATTCCCGTGGAGCTCACCCCTGAACTTATTAAAGTTCAAGGGTTGCGTAATCAAATACTTGCAACTTCGGTACACAATAATGACTTACATGACCGACTCAAGGTATGTAGCCAGAGACTTTTGGAATTGTGGACAGTCGAGTTGGAAAAACTGCAGGATCGAATGGCGCCTGGAGAAAAATTTGATAAGAGATTTTTTATCATGGTTTTTTCACAGCAGAATCCGTACTATCGAACACTTATCAATAACAACTTCTTTACTGCAGAGGAATACCGAGAGTTTCTCTGTGAGAAATTGAGACTCAACTAGTCGGTTTTTGTATCTCTGAATACGAACTTTATGTGTGTGATGTTCACCACGCAGGATCAACAGGAGAGATTTTCCCTAGTTGTTGCTCAATGACATCTCCTGCATTGAGTATCAGATCCTCCCGCCAGGAATGAGCAGCAATTTGTACGCCTAAAGGTGCTCCGTTATCTGATCCAATTGGGAAGGACATCGCTGGGAAGGCAAGTGCGGGAATGTTCAGCATGTATCTAGCGTCTTTTGCAATTTCAGTCATTGATAAGGGACTCTCAGTGTCTTGAGAACGGCGCATAAATGAAGTGGCATACGCAGGCAAAACCACCAAGGGATACTGTTCAAAGAACTGATTCCAGTCTCGTATAAGTAAGTCTCGCAACATGTGTGCCTTTAAAAAGACCTCTGCTGTGGGGGCTGGAAAATCGTGCTGCCAGTTTTCAAAGACAGTGGTTAGTCCAGTGTCATCAGTGAGAGGAAGCATTGGAACGAGACCAAGCAGAAGGTCTAGTGAACTCAGCGACATCCATAGGTCGAAGCATTCCTCCATCCGTGGAGGTGATTGTTCTATTACTTCGTAGCCCGCATTCTCAAGTAACTTCCCTGTATATCGAATTGTGTCCCGGACAATTGGGTTAACACCTAATGAGTCGTCTATGACGAGGGCAACCTTTTGTGAAGAATGTTGATGAGCGAAGGATTCCGGCGCTGGAGTCCAAAATGGATCAGCCCAGTTAGGTTGCAACATTGTGTGATAGGCAGCACGCAGATCCTGCATTGTTCTGGCTATCGGGCCGTACGTTGCCATGTTTGCAGCAGTCCAACCCCGTGCATTCGGGTTGGTGCCACCGGTGGTCATTCGTCCCATCGTTGGTCGTAATCCGATAACGCCATTGCAATATGCCGGGAATCGGATGGACCCGCCGACGTCGCTTCCTTGCGCAACATGGCACATTCCTGCAGCAACTGCAGAAGCTGCTCCTCCGCTAGATCCGCCGCATGTGAGATGAATTCCGTGGGGATTAAGCGTTTCACCAAATAGATCGTTCTCGGTGTGGTATCTCATGGCCATCGCAGGAGCATTTGTACGACCGACCATGATCATTCCTGAGTCAATCATGCCTTGAATACACGGTGCAGTGTGTTGCGAGGGCGACTTTGCCCATCTTTTCACACCATTGCTATTTGAGAACCCAGAGTGATCGGCGTTGATTTTTGTTGTCATTGTCATCCCCGTATAACGGGAATTGCTGTGCAGGGATTCAATCTTTCGGGCATCAGCTATCGCTTCTTCATCGCAGCGTTCAACAATGGCATTGAGTTTTCCGTTCACTGCATTGATACGCATTATCTGCGAGACAGCAATCTCTTGAGCACTGATCTTTTTGTTACGAAGGAGTTTCGCTACTTCAACCCCTTCCATCTGCCAAAGTTCTGTCGTGCTCATAGTCACTAATCTTTAAGACTATTGAAAAGACTGCCAGCGAATCTCAACTCGTCGTTCTTTGGGTGTTCCAATCTCTTTAGTCACAGCTCCAAAGCCTTGGTAGACAGTCCAAAGTCGTACACCCTTCGACGAGAGATACATCGACACAGCAAGTGCACGACGTTCCGAGAGATTGCGCAGGTATTTCGGTGTATCAATACCGTTTTTACGCGCAAAACCAGAGACAAAGAGTTTGCCTCCTTGGGAGTTGATGGTCCGAGCAACGTCGTCAAGAATTGCAATAGTGCCTGGTGTTAACACCGCAGAGTTCGGTCTGAAATACATGGTTCTGCCGAGTTGATCACCGTGTAATGCGGGACGACCATCAGACAATCTGCCTTGTGAGGTTCTTCCGCGTGTGATGTTTGCGCCTTTCCGTGCAGACACAGAGACGCCGACTTTGTTGGTGGTGTGTGCTCGGATCACAGCAAGTGATCCGTCATTTCGTACCGTGATTGACGCAGATTTGTCTGTGGGTTTCACTCTTCTTGTGATGACGCTCACAATTTTGCCTGAGGTGTTATACACAGTGAACACAACTGCTGTTGCGCCATGTGCAGCGGCGTGCGGCGCGAATCGGATGCGTCCTGTCATGGAATTTGGTCCGTTAGTAATCTGCAATTGCGTATCAGCCATCGTTGATGATGGAAGTCCACCTGCACCATTGGCGCTGGTAGAGGCCGCACTAGTGCGTGTGTCAATGGTGAGTGCAAGAGCACCTGATGCAGGCGAACTATTCCCTGCAGTGTCGGTCAGGGTTGCAGTCACATTCCACACACCATCTGGCAACGTGGGCAATGTGCAGTTGGTTGCTGTGCCAATGACATAGTTACATGACACGGTTGTTGTGCCGTTGGTTGCTGAGATATTCATGGTGTCGCCGTTGGTTCCGCCACTGGCGCTCATTGTGGGTGTGGTGTCGTTGGTGTTGTTGTCTGTGTTTGATGCACCAGTGTCCGATGATGCCAATAGGTCAACCCCTGATGGTGCTGATGGTGGGGTTGCGTCGATGGTGAGCGGTAATGATCCCGTGGCTGGACCGGTATTTCCTGCAGCATCAGTTACAGAAGCAGACACCGTCCACGTGCCATCAGACAATGTGGGCAATGAACAACTTGTCGCTGCACCAACTGTGTATGTACACGTCACTGTTGAGGTGCCGTTGGTAGCCGACACAGTCACCACATCACCAGTGAGAGCACCAGGGATAGAGATCTCTGGTGTGGAGTCATTCGTGATGTTGTCAGAAGCAGATGCACCAGTGTCCGATGATGCCAACAGATCAGGTGCTGACCGCGATGGTGGTGCAGTGGCAATAGTGACTGGCAGAGCGCTAGATGCTCCGGACACATTGCCTAACGGGTCAGTCAATGTCGATGAGATGTTCCATGTGCCGTCGGTGAGTGTGGGCAGTGTGCAGTTTGTTGCTACGCCGATGACGTAGGTGCATGACACTGTGGTGCCGCCGTTGGTGGCTGAGATGGTCATGGTGTCACCGTTAGTGCCGCCGGTTGCACTCAAGGTGGGGGTGTTATCGCCTGTGAAATTGTCAGAGTTTGATGAGCCGGTATCAGATGCTGCCAATAAGTCCAGTCCAGAAGGCGCTGATGGTGCAGTGCCATCAATAGTGATGGGTAGCGCAGATGAAGAGGTGGAGGTGTTGCCAGATGGATCAGTCAATGTCGATGAGATGTTCCATGTGCCGTCGGTGAGTGTGGGCAGGGTGCAGTTTGTTGCTGATCCGATGACGTAGGTGCATGACACGGTTGTTGTGCCGTTGGTGGCT
>JBIKSB010000076.1:0-5525 GCA_044348855.1 Ilumatobacteraceae bacterium
GTTCTGGCCCTCTTTGAGGCGCACTTTTCCTGATTCGCTCACCACACCATCAACCTCGGCGCCACCTGCATCGATCAACTTGGTTGCTTCCGAACGCGAGATGTCGGCAATGAGGGCAACAATGCGATCGAGACGCTCTCCGTCCAATGCGGAAGGAACAGTCTCTTCAACCTTCACGACTATGCCTCCTGATTTTCATCGCGAGATTGCATCCACAATCCTGCAACCAAGAGAACAGCGCCGATGGAAATACTGGAATCAGCAATGTTGAACACAGGGAACCACTGGAAGTCGATGAAGTCCACAACGCGACCTTGCATCCATTTGTCCTCACGAAACAATCTGTCCACCACATTGCCTATTGCGCCACCAGCGATGAGTGCGTATGCATAGGACATCGACCGTGTGGATGCGGTCATCGCGGCACGCACTAGCCATATGGAGGCACCCACAGCAATCAGACCAATGATGGCACCCATGCCCTGCCCCATTGAGAAGGCAAAACCACTATTGAATCCAAGGGCAAATCTCAGGGTCCACACAACGTCGATGACTCGACCTTCGTTGAGTTCTGATACAGCCCAATGCTTGGTGAGTTGATCGAGTACAAGAACACACGTCACTATGAGCGCCACACGACGCGAAACAGTCATAAGAGCAAAGGTCTATCGACGACCTAGACCGCCTGCTCGTTCTGTGACAAGTTCAGTTGCCCAGGGAATTGCCTTCAGGCGCTCTTTGGGGATTGGCGAGCCCGACACAATGGAGTATCCGTACTCGCCTTTTTTCATTCGCTGAAGTGCGGCATCAATCTGTTCGACCGTTTGACGTGCAGCTGCCGAGAGAACCAAGTCCTGATCGCGTTCCACCACCATGGTGTCGCCTTCGCCGCCTTCGTCGTCAAATTGCACATCTCCCATTTCGGCATCAGCAATAAGTGCATTTGCTTCATTTTCCAAACGAGTCGCTTGACCTGCCAGTTTTTCTCTTTCTTGCTGAAGAAGCTCACGTTGAGCAAAGAGGAACTTCAAATCAAAATCTTTCGTAGAAGCCACACCATCTTGAGATGGCCCCTTGACAATCACGTGGCGCTTGGGGGGTTCTGGTTTCTTGAGAGAAATTCGTGGCGGCATTGGCGGAGGTGTAGGCACAACGGGTGCACTGGCCTTTGCCGGAGGTGTTGCCTTTTCTGCGGCCACCTTCTTGGCTGGTTCAACTTTTGGAGTCGCTACTTTTTTCTCTGCAATTTTTTTCGCAGGCGCAGCTTTGGCAACAACTTTCTTCGCCGGAACTTTCTTGGCGGGCGCCTTCTTCACTGGCGCTTTTTTGGCAACAACTTTCTTCGCCGGAGCCTTCTTGGCGGGCGCCTTCTTCACTGGCGCTTTTTTGGCAACAACTTTCTTCGCCGAAGCCTTTTTCGCGGGGGCTTTTTTCGCGGGAGCTTTCTTGGCAGGAGCCTTCTTCGCGGGGGCCTTCTTCGCTGGAGCTTTCTTGGCAGGAGCCTTCTTCGCGGGAGCTTTCTTCGCCGGAGCCTTTTTCGCGGGAGCTTTCTTGGCAGGTGCCTTTTTCGCCGGAGCCTTTTTCGCGGGAGCTTTCTTGGCAGGTGCCTTTTTCGCCGGAGCCTTTTTCGCAGGGGCTTTCTTGGCGGGGGTTTTCTTCTTCGTTGCCATAATGACCACACTCTCTCTCGACAGGTATCGCCCGTCTTGCCCCGAGAGGCTACGGCTCTTTGAGTGCGAACTCAACGATGCACAGAAACAACTACCCCAATCATTGTCCCTTCGATGCTGGTTTCTCTTGCAATTGTTGCATCCCAGGTCAATGTGAGAGCCAAAGTCTCCTCGGAGATAAACGTTCGATGTGGTTCAAGAACCGCAATTACACCCTCTTCAGCACCGATAGTGAGATCAATACGGTCCGAAACATCGAGTTGTGCATCTCGCCGAGCCTGCTGTACCGCACGAATCACGTCACGAGCCAAACCTTCCGCTTCAAGCTCGGGAGTCACTTGTGTATCGAGGAGCACAATGCCACGTCCGCCATGAAGAGCTGCGCTTGCAGTGTCTTGTCGGGTCACCATTTTCAATGAGTATTCACCTGGGGCAAGACGTTCCCCTGCCACCACTATCTCGTCACCCTCTTGTGTCCACTCACCCTTTTTTACAGCCACAATCACGGCCTGTGTGTTTTTCCCAAGACGCGGGCCTACCACTGCGGGAACTACTTGTAATTCCTGCGAGGCAACAGATGCAACATCAACCGTCAACAGCACATCACGCACATTGACTTCATCTTTGATGATGTCTTCGAATCCCCGCAAGATCTCGGCTTCATTGGATGCAACAGTGACACTCAAGAGTGGCAATCGAACACGTCGCCCGTGTGCTTTGCGCACCGACAATGCGGATGAACAGACGTCGCGCACCAAGTCCATAGAGGCCACAAGTGCACCATCTCGAGGCAAGAGATGTGTTGTGGGCCAATCAGCCAAATGCACACTTGGCGCATCAAAACCGTGCAGTCCTTGTGCAATCTCATCAGTAAGCAACGGCAACAATGGGGCCGCAATTTTGGTGAGATAATCCAACACCGTATGCAAGGTGTCTATTGCATCTTGTTCGCCCGACCAGAAGCGATCGCGACTGCGGCGGATATACCAATTGGTGACGACATCTAAGAATCCCCGAATGTGTTGACACGCAGCAAACAAATCGTAGGAATTCATTGACGTCGTGACTGCATCAATCGTGTCAGCCAATTTGGCCAAAATGTAGCGGTCTAGAACATTGTGAGAATCAGTGCGGTGTGATCCTGTTTTAGATTCGGCATTTGCATACAGCGCCAAGAAGTACCACGAGTTCCACATGGGCAGCAACACCTGTCGCACCGTGTCACGCATGCCCACCTCGGTCACAGAGAAGTCACCGCCACGCAAGATGGGAGATGACAACAGATACCAACGCATGGCGTCGGCACCATGTGCATCAAACACCATCATGGGGTCGGGATAATTGCGGAGACTCTTCGACATCTTGGTGCCGTCATCGCCCAAGACAATTCCATGACTAACGCATGTAGAAAACGCCGGGCGATCAAACAATGCCGTTGCCAAAACGTGCAATGTGTAGAACCAACCTCGGGTTTGTCCAATGTATTCAACAATGAAATCCCCGGGGTAATGGCTCTCGAACCATTCACGATTCTCAAATGGATAATGCACCTGCGCAAAGGGCATCGAACCACTCTCAAACCAGCAATCCAATACCTCTGGAACTCGACGCATCATTGACTGACCAGTGGGATCATCAGGATTGGGGCGCACCAAGTTGTCAATCTCTGGGCGATGAAGATCAGTGATCTCTACGCCAAAGTCCTTCTGTAGATCGGCAATTGATCCGTACACGTCAATACGTGGATACTCAGGGTTATCACTGCGCCACACGGGAATGGGAGAACCCCAAAAACGATTGCGACTAATGGACCAATCTCTGGCATTTGCAATCCACTTGCCAAATGTCCCCTCTTTGAGATGTTCAGGAACCCATGTGATGTGTTGGTTGAGCTCCACCATGCGATCTTTAATCGCAGTGACTTTTACAAACCAAGAAGAAATTGCTCGGTACACCAACGGTTCGGCGCAGCGCCAGCAATGAGGGTACGGGTGGTTATAGGTGTCATGACGCAACACCACACCCATCTCTTTGAGAGTACGAATGACATCGGGGTTTGCATCAAACACATGGCGTCCCGCCCATGGAGTGATCTCTTGGGTGTACTGGCCGTGCTCATCCATGGGACAAATGGTGGGAATCCCGGCTGCAAGACATTCGTTCTGGTCATCTTCGCCGAAACCTGGCGCCATATGCACAACACCAGTGCCGTCGTCAGTGGTAACAAAATCGGCCGACAGCACCCGAAATGCATTTTCAGTTTCTGCAAAGAAGGGAAACATTGGCGTGTAGGACAATCCCGCCAGTTCTGCGCCCTTGAGGGTGCGCACAACTTCTGCACCTTCAAGTTCTTTCTCGTACCCACCCAGACGCGATTCAGCGATGATGTAGCGATTTCCATCGGGATGCGCGACAACGGCGTAGTCAACCTCTGGCCCCACTGCGAGAGCCAAGTTAGAAGGCAGTGTCCAAGGGGTCGTCGTCCACGCCAAGATCTTCTCGCCCGTCTCCAAAGTAAATGCAACGGTGAGCGCAGGGTCTTGACGATCTTTATACACGTCATCCATACGGGTCTCTGTGTTGCTGAGTGGAGTTTCACAGCGCCAGCAATAGGCAAGAACACGAAACCCCTCGTACACCAGTCCTTTGTCCCACAAAGTGCGAAACGCCCACATCACACTTTCCATATATGAGGTATCAAGTGTCTTGTAGTCATTTTCGAAATCAACCCAACGCGCCTGTCGAGTGACGTAACGATTCCACTCATCGGTGTAACGCAACACGCTTGTGCGACAAGCATTGTTGAACTTTTCGATACCGAATGCAGCGATAGCAGGGTGACCTGCAATGCCGAGTTCTTTTTCTGCCTCTACCTCGGCGGGCAAGCCATGACAATCCCAACCAAACCGTCGCTCGACACGCTTGCCTTGCATTGTTTGGTACCGAGGGATTGCATCTTTGACGAAACCTGTAAGGAGGTGGCCGTAGTGCGGTAATCCATTTGCAAACGGCGGCCCGTCATAAAAGATGAACTCATTATCTCCGTCGACTCCTGCGTCACGTGCTTCCAGGCTGGCAGCAAAGGTGTTGTCACGCTCCCAACGCCGCAACACTTCTTCTTCGATTGCGGGAAAATTTGGTTGAGAGTCAACGCTCGGATAAGTCACCCCACAAGGCTAGGGCGGCGACCCCCTCTGTCAACGACTTCACTGTGGCCACCTGTTGTGGCTTACGCACCTAGACCAGAATCGGCACGATGATGAAGTTGATAATCAACAACACCACCAGGGGCGCCAAGTCAAGTCCACCCATTGGTGGGAGTACACGACGCACAGGTGCAAAAACGGGCTCTGTCAATCGATACAGCAGATCTACCACTGGCGCAAAAGGGCTAGATGGATTGACGGGAAAAAACGATGCAATAGCTCGTGCGATAATCACGAACGAATACAACTGAAGAAGTCCAAGAACAAGAGTCATAATTTCCTAATAACGCGATTGATCAAAACTGACAGCGGGCTTGAGCAGGTACACACCAGTTCCTACTTTTTCCATTGTGCCGCCTAATGCGTAACACAGACCGCTTGTGAAGTCGATGACGCGTCGCGACATTTCACGATCAGCACCTTCAAGATTCACAATCACAGGAATTCCTGCTTTGAAATGATCTGCAACTTCTTGTGCTTGATTGAAGTCACGAGGACGTACTGTCACTGTGTCACCAGGTGAAGGAACAGTGCGCACTGTCGGCGCAGGGCGCGGTGCGCCTACTGGGCGAACTTGTAATCCAGAATCATCTGGGCGACGACTTGCACCTGTGTCATCGATGGGCATGGGCCGCGGCGCAGGACGTGA
>JBIKSB010000077.1:0-5490 GCA_044348855.1 Ilumatobacteraceae bacterium
ACTCCACCGTGGTGGTGCGCGCCTACACCTTGTTGTAGATAATCGTCTTTGCAGGAATTCGATTATTGCTGCACAAGCGTGACAGCATTTCCTTCGGGATCTGTAATGCCTGCGATGGATGCTCCACCTGGAATGTCAAAACGTTCCAACGTGACTGCACCACCAAGTGACACTGCTTGAGCTAGCGAAGCTGCAAGATCACGAACTTGGATATACAAAGTGACACCGCCCTGGGTACCTTGGCGAATGTGGCCGCCAATACCGTTCTCTGGGCCCCCAATGCCAGCAGGAATCTGGCGAATGAAGCCCTCGCCAATATCCCAGTTGAACATTGTGGAATAGAACGCCGACAACTTGTCCGCATCGCGAGCTTGTATTTCAAAATAGACAACGGGTCGTGCCCAGTCCCGCGAAGTGTCGTCGCTCATGCACGTGCATGTTAGAGCAGATACGAGTTAGGCAACTTGATTCTCGCCATCACCTTTGTCTACCTGATCCGCACCATGTACGTCATTGGTGCCATGTAACTTTTCACGCGTAAAGATAATGGCCAGATGGGTTCTATTTCTTACCCCCGATTCGCTCAACATGCGGCTGATGCGATTACGAATTGTTTGGAGCGACAAAAAAAGTTCCTCAGAAATTTCTTTGTCAAACTTTCCTTGAGCAATCAACAGCAGGATCTTTCGATCGGTCGCATCGGAGATGTCTCGCAGTAATTTGTGTTCATCCACACGCGAATCGAGAATGACGTTTCGCATGGGCACATCACGTCGCAGTTGTGCATATATATCGACCATTCGTTGCCCAATGGCATCGCGATCCATGGTGAGGTCAACAACGTCGTAGATGCCTACTTCACTTGCTTCCATGAGAATGGAAGTAGAGACTGGAATCGTTGTGACCAACAGAGCGCAAAACTGAGGAACATTGTCGAAAGACCCCTCACGCCACATATGTGACCATTCTTCAAGTCGGCCTTTACCCAATAGAACGATGTCTACATTTCCGGAAGTTAAGTGTGTACGTGCCTCGTCTGAATTAGTGACCAGACCTACAAGTTCGAAATTCTTTTCGCCTCTGGTGGCGATGCGCGCAAGATCTTCAAGGAAGCCCTTGCTAATCCAGATCAGCACCCTCAATGAAACCCCTCCCCCCGAAGTTCGCCACGGTGATGTCAATGTCACCGTAACAACGGGCAAACGGATATTTGTAGAATGAAAGTACTTATTTACCTCTGAGTAACGCCTTAGCGAGTAAAGGCCGCGACGACCTCGACATGGTGGGTCTCTGGGAAGATATCGAGTACTTCTACTTCACCTATTCGGTAGCCAGCGTCGGTGAGAAGCCGTGCATCGCGCGCACCGGCCACCGGATCGCAACTCACCAGAATCACGGTAGGTGCGCCAGTTTCAATGATGGCTTGCGATCCATGTTTACCCAATCCCGTGCGTGAAGGATCTGCAATCACCACGTCTGCCTCCACGGCTTCCCATGTATCTACATCGGCTTGCTCAATCACCGCTGCACATTCAGCCAAGTTGCGCACAGCATCGCGACATGCACTGGGTGAGGATTCCACTAAGTGCACTGCATCAAAGCGTTCCTCAAGAGCAAGACTGAAAAGTCCCACTCCACCGTAGGCGTCCAGCATCAAGCCACCATTCACTCCCAATGTGTCCAGACGTCGCGATACAGAATCGATAATCAGCTCGGCAGCCTCTGGCGAGGACTGAAAGAACGATCCCATGGAGACCACGTATGAATGTTCGCCCACTTGTTCGGTGATCTTTGCACGTTCACCAGTTTTGAGCCCAGGAGGTAAACCGTGAGCAAGGGCACCCTCATGACACCACACACCAATATCACCGGTACGTGCGCCAACGCGAATTGTCACTTCACCAGCACCGCTGAGCACAGGGCGAGAAATGAATTCGTTAATCAACGGATGAGCCACCATGCATGAATTCACCGGAACAATCTCATGAGAATCCCCGGCACGAAAACCAAGCGCGCCATCGGCCGTAGAAACCATGCGCACTGTTGTGCGTCGCGCAGTCTCTGTAAGCCGGCGAAGTTGCGGGGTGACATCGAGACGCGCGGTTCGAGAGTAGGCCTCTTGCACAATGGCCAACTTGGCTTGCCCCTGATATCGACGCTCAAGATGTTGCCAATCACATCCTCCACAACCTTGGGCCACATGAGGACACGGAGGCACTTGTCGTTGGGGCGCAGGCTCGAGAACTGCCACAACGGTTCCCCGCCCAAAATCACGTTTTGTTTCCGCAATTTCTATTTCCACCCGTTCGCCTGGCACAACATTGGACACAAAGACCACACGTCCATCGTCAAGCCGACACAATCCATAACCACCGGCAACTAATTTTTCGATAAGGACTGAATGGGTAGTTGTCACTTTCTCAGCGTAGGGCACAGCCACGCGACCGCTCGGGACTTCTGCATACAACCTTGACTAAGGTGGCGATGTGACCTTGCCTATCCAAATTGCCCCATCTGTATTGCCTGCAAACTTTTCAAAGTTTGGTGAGGAAATCCGCGAACTTGACGAAGCTGGCGTCGACATCATTCAGTTCGATGTGATGGATGGTCAGTTTGTTCCGAATCTCACATTTGGACCAGATGTCATTGCGTCAGTGCGTCCGTTCACCAAGAAACCTTTTGAAGCACATCTCATGGTGCTCACACCCGATGTCATGGCTGCACGCTACGTAGAAGCGGGTTGTCAACGACTGATTGTGCATGCCGAGGCATGCACTCATCTGCACCGCACACTTGAGAACATTCGTGCACTTGGCGCAACTGCAGCAGTTGCTTTAAACCCACACACGCCAGCCTCAACAGTGGAACATGTGCTTGATCTTGTGGACATGATTTTGGTGATGACAGTGAATCCTGGCTTTGGTGGCCAGAGCTACATCTCCACCATGGAACCAAAAATTCGTCAAGTCCGTTCCATGATTAATGAGCGTGGACTCGCAGACTCGGTGCACCTAGAAGTAGATGGTGGAATCTCACCCAGCACAATTGCTGGCGCGGCATCGGCAGGAGCAAATGTGTTGATTGCGGGAAGTGCGCTGTATCGCGACCCGAAAGGGTTAACTCATGCAGTGACGCAGCTGCGACAGATTGCAACTGAATCTTTCACTGACTAACGAAAGTTACGTCGCAACTCCGCGGCGAAACCACACCAGACCAAACAAAGCAAGCACGACCAACAGCGGCGGCAACACAATGGCAAGCACAAGGCGCCATGGCTGATCAAAGAACTGACTGAAAAGTCCCGCCTCTATTTCTCGTCCTTCAAGAGTGAGCGTGCGTGCAGCTTGTTCAAACTCTGGACATTGCGTATTAGATCCTGCGATTTCTGCACCGCCAAAAAGCTCTGCCGAATCGCGAATGCTGGAAGATAAACGAGATGACACAGGATCTGGCGCAACACCCACCAGATAGGTCTCACCCACTGTGAGGTACTTTGCATCAGAGCCGTAACGCACCTGCACTGTGGTGCCTTCTTGATATCCCTCAAGTGAGCCCGCGCGAATTTGCAGAACAGAAAAAACAGCACTCACAGGATCGGTGGTGGTGATTTGCCCCACAAAAACCGCGAGTGCCTGAGGGGGCAATGCACACCCTTGCGGCACAGTGGTGACGGCCGAGGGCAGAGTCGTGGTTGTGGTGGAAGTAGTTGTGGGCAATGGTGCCACCGTGGTGGGTGTGGGTGTACGAGGAGCATCTTCCACGGTGAGCGCTGCCACGGTCGAGGTCCACACACCTATTGCACAGACAGTTCCAAGAAGAAAAACGAAGAACTGGCGCCGCACCTGCTCCACGCTAGTCATTGGCACGTTGTCTCCATCGGCAGTACCACGCAATACTGCAACTATGGGATTTAACCCGACACGAAAGCGCATTGCACGAAATAGCGACATCTGGTTTGTGGTCTCGGCTGTTGTCGTTGCGTTCGCGCTTGTGGGTTGGGCTTTCTTCGGTTAGTAGCTATGTCCAAAGATTTATGGGATGGCGAGCTGTATGGCGCCATTGAGACGCGCCGAGTTCAGCCTTATGAAGCACTCAAGGCCTACATATGTCCGGGCTGCAATCAGGAAATTCCCTCTGGAACAGGACATCTGGTCGCAGTTCCACATGATGCGCCCGATCTGCGACGACATTGGCATCACCCGTGCTGGCAGCGCCGTATCTCACAGCGCAGTTAATCGACACTAATGATGTGTGTGTTAAAACGCATCGTGAAACATCTCTAGATGCACCCCGGTCACTGTGGCTATGTCGAAGCGCACCGTCAGGCCTATTTCTTCAAGACTGTGCACAAACTGAAATCCCGTTCTGCGCACTCGACGAATCTTTTCATCAGTCATAGCTTCCAAAGCACTGCCGAAATCGTTATTCGCACGTGCTTTCACTTCACAGATGACAACCAATGAATCACGACGCACCACCACATCTAATTCTCCGCCCCGTATTGTCCAATTCTTCGCAAGTACAACGAACCCATGTTGTGCGTACCACTGGGCAACTCGCTCTTCAGCCCAACGCGCGCGGCCAAGCCGCACGTTCGCTATAGGGCTTCGGGAGTGATGATGTCGTCCGAGGGAAGTTCCTCGACGTTGACGTCTTTGAAACTGAGAACTCTCACTGTCGGAATGAATCGGGTCTTGCGGTACATGTCCCATACCCACGCGTCTGTCATCTCCACTTCAATAAGTGGTCGAGCACTGTCACCTTTCACGGTGACGGTGACGGTGTTCGCCAAGTAAAAGCGGCGTTCGGTTTCCACTGCATAGCGGAACATGCCCACTACGTCTTGATACTCCTGAGCAAGCTTGAATTCTCGCTCAGCCTCGAAGTCTTCGAGGTCGTCAGTGTTCACTGGATACTCCAGTGCTCAATGGAACAAAACCTTAGGAATCGCGCTTTTCGCGAATCTTTGCGGACTTGCCAACGCGATCGCGGAGGTAATACAACTTCGCACGACGAACATCACCATGCTTGACTACCTCGATCTTTGCAACAGATGGGCTGTGCTTAGGAAAGGTGCGCTCTACTCCCACGCCATAGCTGAGCTTGCGCACGGTGTAGGTCTCTGCAATTCCTGAACCCTGAATTCCAATGATGTTTCCTTGGAAGATCTGAATGCGCTCTTTGCCTGATTCAACAACGCGCACATGCACCTTGACTTCATCACCTGGCAACAATGCAGGGATGTCATCGCGCTTGTTTTGGTTGTCAACAATGTCTGTGGTCTTCATGATGAGCGCTTTCGGCTGATGATGTGGGGAGAACTGACCTTAGTCGGGCAGTTCAGAGGTGAAAGAAACAGGATACGAGGCGAAGTCCACCCCTTCCAACAGGGCTTTTTCGGCATCTGTGAGCCCTCCACGGGCCTCAATGAGGTCGGGGCGCTGCTCCATAGTGCGCCATAAGGCTTGGGCAAGGCGCCATTTCTCGATT